>JAMNZI010000054.1 GCA_023622385.1 Bacillota bacterium
CCCCAGGATAAGGCAGCGCACCAAGGTGGCAGTAAGCAAAGGAAAAGCCAGTGAAATATTTACAATACAGCCTAAAACCGTTAAAAGCACGTCGCAATATATCAGCGATTTGCTTGACGAAAACGAAAAACGAAGCCTGATGGTGCTTATGCCCATGGATTTTGGGATAATGCAGAGGCACTTTATACGAAAGCAGGATGTATGCTTACCAGCTATTATAAAGAAAAAAGATACCCTGACTCTTCAAGGAGCAGGAGTATTTAGAGGTGATAAACTGGTGGCATGGTTTACTGGTTCCGAGGTCATGAGCCTTAAATGGCTTCACGGCGAACCGGCCAAGGGTACCATTGATATTTCCAGCGATGAAGATAAAGAGGGAAATTTTGTATTTAACATCACGGACAACAAAGTATTTTTGTATTTAACATCACGGACAACAAAGTATCCATAAAACCCGTTCTAGACGGTAATAGGTTTATTTTGAAAGCCAAAATGGAGGTGGAAGGGGATATAGCTGAGATTCAAAACGAAATATTTAATGCCTATGACATGGGTTTTATTCGCCAAGTTGAAGATTTGGTGAAACAAAAAATCATACGATCTTGTAGCGAAGTGTTTAATAAACTGGTAGATGACTATAAAGCCGATTGTATAGAGTTTGGGCGGAGGGTACAAAATTACTACCCGGATTTCTGGGAAAAAAATAAGAACAACTGGAGAGAGCATTTTGCCAATACATCTCTTGAAATGGAGGTAAGCGTAAAGCTAAGAAGAGTGGGGGCAATCAAATAGCAATCATTTTACCCAGCAAATCTAGAAAAAATAAAGGAAAGCACACCGATTGCCAGATATACAAAGCCGCCCCATTTTGCAATCTTTTGCTCCTTAGGAAATTTACCGGGCACATCCGACCGATAAATCATATAAAGAATCAGGCTACATAAAATCATCAAAAACGAAAAATAAGGCGTGATGAAAACGCGCAATATTGAAAACATGCTCATAGTATTCTCCCCTCACCTTAGCGGTTTAAACAATCTTTTCTTAATTTGCCCATTTTGGCACAAAATATCCTTGCCCCCGGTTTAAAAAAAAGATGACCGCAAAAACCTATAAAGTCGCGGCCATCGATATCAAGAATGAAATTTTATACAAACACGCTTGCGCTTTGATCACACCATTTTTCCCTGAGTTTGGGCTTTTCAATCTTACCGGTGGGATTACGCGGTATCTTATCGAAAAACACCCTTCGCGGCCGTTTGTATCTCGGCAAAACCTTGCAAAACTCTAAAATATCTTCCTCTGACACCGTCTTTCCTGTCTTAAGCTCAACTATGGCCACCGGAATCTCGCCCAGCCGCCTGTCAGGCAGTCCTATTACCGCCGCATCCTTTATATCCCCATGGGACCTTAGGTAGTCTTCTATTTCCACAGGAAATATGTTTTCGCCGCCGCATATGACGATATCCTTCTTGCGGTCCACCAGATAGATAAACCCATCCTCATCCTGGCGCGCCATATCGCCGGTATACAGCCAGCCATCTTTTAAAACCTTGCTGGTTGCTTCGGGATTTTTATAGTATCCCTTCATAACACCCGGACCTTTAACGATGAGTTCGCCGACCTGGCCGTGTGGCACGGGATTGCCGTTTTCATCTACAATCCTCGCCTGCCAACCATAGCCCGGCAGCCCAATGGCACCCACCTTGTCAATGTTTTCAATCCCAAGGTGTACGCATCCCGGGCCGGTAGCTTCGCTGAGGCCGTAGTTGGTGTCATACTTGTGGTTGGGAAAGTATTTTTTCCATCTTCTGATAAGGCTGGGTGGCACGGGTTGAGCACCCATGTGCATGAGCCTCCACTGGTCCAGCTTGTAATCGCTTAAGTTTATCTCGCCTCTTTCGATGGCGTCAAGGATATCCTGAGCCCAGGGCACCAGCAGCCAAACTATGGTTACCTGCTCTTCTGACACCGCCTCCAGTATCCACCGCGGGCTTACACCGCGCAGTATGACGGCTTTTGCACCTACTATGAGGTTGCCAAACCAGTGCATCTTGGCACCTGTATGATAGAGGGGAGGGATGCAAAGGAAATTATCCTCGTGCGTTTGGAAATGGTGATGATTCTCGGTTATACACGCCGATACAAGGTTGCCATGGGTTAAAACTATTGGCTTGGGAATCCCTGTAGTGCCCGAAGTAAAATAGAGAGCCGCCTCCTCATCGTCAGACAAGGGTACGTCAGGTGGATCACATGGAAAGCTGTTTAGGATATAATGGTAATTGTAGTCGCCTGCATCGGCTAGTTGGTCGTCACCTATAAATACCAGGTCCTGCAGGTAATCTGTGGTGCAGCGTATGGAATCGATTTTGTCCTTAAACTCTGGCCCATAGATTAGCGTCTTAACCTCGGCGGTTTCGAGGCACTTCTTTATTTCCTCTGCTGTAAACCTGAAATTTAAGGGCACTGCCCAGGCACCCGCCTTTAAAATCCCAAAATAGACCGGAAGCCACTCAAGGCAATTCATCAGCAATATGGCTACCTTATCCCCTTTTTTGATCCCGCGGGATAACAAAAAGTTGGCAAACCTGTTGGCGTTATCATCGAATTCCTTCCACGTAATTTGGCGGCGAGTGTTCGCAGCCGGATACCGTTCTATCAAGCTGATTTCATCGGGATAGATTTGGGCATTCATGGAAAGCATATCGGTGATAGGCATAAAAATAAGACCTCCATTCTTCCATCCTACTTTTTAAATGCTAACCTTAAATAAAATGGCCTGCCGTCATACCGTTCTTCGATAAGCTATTCAAGCCATCTGTTTTTATTGTAAAGTAACCACGATACTTATGTCAATATGCGGTTTTTATATGGTATAATTTAATCGAGAGAGAGACGGTACTGACGGTTACTTATAATGTTCGTTGGTTATAGCTGATATCATTCAATTTATTTGGGATAAAGTATAAATTGAAATTATAGCAAAGGGGTAATAGGTATGGACAAGCTTGAACACATATTTAAGCTCCAGGCTCAATTTGATCAGGCTTTGATTGAAAAGCGCAACCTTAAAGATATCAAACCAGAGGAATGGATACAAAAGGAAGTGCTGGCCATGGTTTCAGAGCTGGGTGAGCTTCTCAACGAAGTCAATTTCAAATGGTGGAAAAACCCTAAGGAAATAGACTATGATGCTGTAAAGGAAGAGCTGGTGGATATACTCCATTTCCTCATCAGCATGTGCATAAAGGTGGGCATGACGGCTGAAGACCTGTACCAGTCATATCTTATAAAAAACAAAGAAAACTTTGACCGGCAAGAGGGAAAATCCGAGAAGAGCGGTTATCAATGGGAGGCCAAATAGCCTCCTTTTATTTTGGCTTTGTTGACGTTGCTAAAGATATACGCAGATATATGCATGGAAATTTTTTATCCGTTTATACTGCACTATATTCTGCATTTATTCATACAATGTATTACCGGGAGGAGGCGATAGTATGACCAAAGATCAAATCGTGCTCACATTCATAGGCGGCGATAAAAGGCAGATCGAGGCCATGAGAATGGCCGCAAAAGAAGGTTTCATAGTCAAAGCAGTGGGTTTCGAGGATATATCCAACGATAGCATAACGTTATATAAATATTTGCATGACGAATGCTTTATCTGCCATGCCCTTATACTTCCAATACCATATAAGAACAAGTATGGCTATATAAACATACCATCTGATCCACAGTCCATAACCCTTGAACAGGTCATGAAAAAGGTTGATTCGTCTACCATCGTCATCCTGGGCAAAGCTGACCATGATATAAAGCGACAGGCTGAAGAAAAGAACATACGCATTTTCGACATCCTGGAGGAAGAGACCTTTGCCATACTCAATGCCATTCCAACCGCAGAGGGCGCTATACAGCGTGCCATGGAGAAGACCGACATAACCCTTCATGGAGCAAACGTGCTTGTATTGGGCTACGGAAGGATTGGTAAGTGCCTTGCCAGAATGCTCAAGGGCATCGGTGCAAAGGTGACGGTGGAAGCGCGAAAGCCAGAGGATCTGGTCTGGATATACGAAAATGGTTACAACGGCGTACATCTCGACGACCTTGATTCCGTCTTGGGGTCACAGCAGGTGATATTCAACACCATTCCGCACCTGGTACTTACACGGGAGAGGCTTAAAAAAGTGGATAAGGAAGCTGTGATCATCGACCTTGCCTCTGCTCCAGGTGGAACTGATTTTGAAGCCGCTAAGGAATTGGGTATTAGGGCTTATCTGGAACTTAGCCTTCCTGGCATAGTGGCTCCTAAAACTGCCGGGAGAATTGTATATAGCGTAATAAAAGAATTGATTGAGAGATCCCAAAAAAACCTGGTATAATAAGGAGGTTAAAGATATGAGACTGAAGGGTTTAAAAATAGGTTTTTGCGTGACTGGGTCGTTCTGTACCTTTGATAAGGTGCTTATACAGCTACAAAGAATGGTGGATGAAGGAGCTGAAGTATACCCCATATTCTCATATGCTGTGGCATCAACCGATACGCGGTATACCACAGCTGCTGATTTCAGGCAAAAGGTGGAAAGCATCACTGGACGTAAGGTCATTGCGGATATAGCAAGCGCTGAACCTATAGGCCCCCAAAAGCTGTTGGACGTGGTGGTCATAGCCCCCTGCACGGGAAATACCCTGGCAAAGCTGGCAAATGGCATCAATGATACCCCTGTTTTGATGGCTGCCAAGGCGCACCTTCGCAATCAAAGGCCTGTGGTAATAGCTATATCCACCAATGACGCCCTGGGCAACAACGCTAAAAACCTGGGGCAAATTATGAATGTAAAAAACATATATGTGGTACCATTTTATCAGGATGACCCGCAAAACAAGCCCAATTCTTTAATCGCCGACATGGATAAAATAATAGATACGGTGCTGTTTGCCCTTGAGGGGAAACAGATACAACCAATACTCATAGAGAAAAAAGAATGAAACATAATTTAAACGTGGAGGAACTGAACATGAAGATAGTGGTACAAAAATTCGGAGGCACTTCTGTGGCCACTCCTGAGGTGCGGGCCAAAGCCGTACAAAAGATCATAAACGCCAAGAAGAGCGGTTATTATCCTGTGGTGGTGGTATCGGCCATGGGGCGAAAGGGGGCGCCCTATGCCACCGATACCTTGATAGAACTGGCTAAAAGTGAATGCGTGGACACCCATCCCAGGGAGATGGATCTGCTCATGTCGTGCGGTGAGATCATATCCAGCGTCATCATGGTGAATGCTTTAAGGACAAAGGGGTACGAAGCTGTGGCTTTAACGGGAGGGCAGGCAGGTATCATCACCGATGACAATTATGGCAACGCCAACATACTTAAGATCCAACCTGATAAAATACTCATGTACCTGGAGATGGGGAAAATCCCAGTTATTGCCGGCTTTCAGGGAATTACTGAGAGCGGTGACATAACCACCCTTGGTAGGGGTGGTAGCGATACCACGGCTGCAGCGCTGGGCAAAGCCCTTTCTGCTTCTTTCATAGAGATATATACCGATGTGGATGGCATCATGACAGCTGACCCCAGGTTAGTGCCCAACGCCACCGTACTCAAACACCTGACCTATTCCGAGGTGTTCCAGATGGCTGACCAGGGGGCCAAAGTCATTCATCCCAGGGCTGTTGAAATAGCCATGAGCTGCAACATACCCCTCATCATCAAAAACGTGAACGGCAATGGCCCCGGTACCATGGTCTCATCCTATTATGAAAGCGACCATCTTAAGGCTGTAGAGCACGATCCAAATCAGGTAGTTACCGCCATATCTCATATGCTCAACAGGACCCAGGTTACAATCGGGGATCTAAGTCCGGAGCTACAAAACATCATACTGAGCCGTCTGGCTGAAAACGGCATAAGCATTGACCTCATCAACGTATTTCCCGACAAGATGATATTCACCATAGACGGCAACGATTCGGATAAGACCACCACAATTCTCGATCAGCTGGGCTGCCGTTACTCCGCGGTATACCACTGCAGCAAGATATCGGCTGTAGGCAACAGGATGAGGGGTGTCCCGGGAGTCATGGCACGGATTATAAAAGCCCTGCTGAAAAATCAAATACAAGTGCTTCAAACCGCCGATTCCCATACCACCATTTCCTGCCTTATAAAGGGTGAGGATACCGCAAGAGCACTGGTAGCGCTACATGACGAGTTTAAGCTGCATACTCGTTGAGCCTTATTTAGGCTCATTTTTTCTTTTTATTTGGGAAATACTAGCCTTAAGATAGAAGCGATGGGACTTTTCTGATGTTTACCATAAAAACAACATGAGTTTTGAACAAAAATCTCAAATGTTTACGGAGGATGGTATGTTGAACAAGAGCGAAAATCCGACTGCGCAACCCCAACAACCACAACAAGCGGATGAGGAAAATACTTTTCCATACTCTCAGGCTGACAACATAAAGGAATTTGGCATTGCATCGGCTCTGCCAGCATTGGACAGCGAAATCCACTGCTTGACCATAATAGGCCAGATAGAAGGCCACATAATGCTGCCGCCTCAAAATAAGACCACCAAATATGAACACGTTATTCCTCAGCTGGTGGCCATAGAGCAGAGCAAAGACATCAAGGGATTATTGCTCATCTTGAACACGGTGGGCGGCGATGTGGAGGCCGGGCTGGCAATAGCCGAGATGATAAGCACCATGTCCAAACCTACGGTATCTTTGGTCTTGGGTGGGGGGCACAGCATAGGCGTTCCCTTGGCTGTCAGCGCCGATTGCTCCTTTATTGCTCCCAGCGCCACCATGACCATTCACCCCATTCGCATGACTGGCCTGGTAGTTGGGATACCACAGACTTACGAGTACCTAAACAGGATGCAAGACAGAGTGGTGGACTTCATCGTGCGGCACTCGAATATCTCAAAAGAGAAGCTCAACGAGCTGCTCATAGGGACCGGTGGACTATCGAGCGATGTAGGGACCGTGCTCATAGGAGAAGAAGCTGTACGCTATGGCATAATAGATTACGTGGGGGGCGTGAGGGAGGCCTTGCTAAAGCTGAGGGAGCTGATCTCCCAGAACAAAGGAGGGGGACTACATTGATACTGCACACAATTGTCCCAACCGACTACATCTTCGGCCATTTTACAGATCAAACCGGGCCAGGCTTCCGGGTTATAGAATGGAATAACGTAAAGCTTGAAGTCATACCCGCGGGGGAACAGAGATACCAAATCAACCGGATTATGAGCACCAACCCGTTCGACTATTTAAACCCTAGGCTGCAACCGGGTACCATTATACAGCTTGAACCCAAAATATAACCCGCTTTCTCATTAGCCCAGGTAAACTAGTTTACCTGGGCTTGTCCGTTTATTATAAATCTATATAGCGTTCTCAAGTAAAGAGTGATATAATGATAACGTTCATTATTTGAGTATGGGAGGCGGATTGTTTGGATTTTCTATATGCAATTCTTCTGGGAATACTACAGGGCCTTACGGAGTTTCTGCCCATCAGCAGCTCAGGGCACCTGGTCATAGCGCAAGATGTCTTTAACATCCAGGAAGCGGATCTGGCTTTTGATATAATACTCCATATGGGTACCCTTCTCGCAGTGCTCATATACTATTGGCGAGATGTTTTAAACCTCATCAGCGAATTTTTTATACTAATAGGAGATTTCATAATGGGCAAAAAGCCCAAATTGCTTGATTATTCCAGGCCTTATAGAGTGCTTATGGTTATGATAATTATAGCTACCATACCCACCGCCATCATTGGCTTGATTTTCAATGACCTGTTCTCACAGCTTTTTGAAACTGCAGATTTTGTAGGCTATGCCCTCATTGTGACCGGTATATTGTTGTGGATAGCCAATGGCATAGTAAGCGGGAGAAAGAATTTAAAGAACATGACCGCATGGGATGCGGTGACGGTTGGACTGGTACAGGGGCTGGCCATCACTCCCGGCATATCCCGCTCGGGCTCTACCATTTTTGCAGGGCTCATCAGGGGGCTAAACCGAGAGCTGGCTACGCGTTTTTCGTTTCTGCTCTCCATTCCTGCCATATTGGGGGCAGTGGTGGTGGAGGGCAAGGACGTTTTTGAAAGCGCATCTACCATACACGACGTTATGCCAGTGCTGGCAGGATTTGTCGCTGCAGCCGTCTCGGGGTATCTCGCCATCCACTTTTTGATTTCGGTGCTGCAGAAAAAGAAGCTCAACTACTTCTCTTATTACTGCTGGGCGCTGGGTATCCTAGCCATACTATACACGTGGTTTGCAGCGTAAATGGCCTGTTTCATTTAGCTTTGCCAGCCATTGGGCTTTGAAAGTCAACCTAAAAGCAGGAAACTTCTGGCCAATTTGTAGCAGGAATTTAGAGGGATGGTGTAGAATATCAATACAAGGGTGATTTCACATGTCGAAGAAAAAGAAGAAGGAAAGGAGCACAAGGGACGACAGGCGAATACACCACGAAGCGACAGGGGTGCTGCTAATTGGAATAGGCCTTTTTGCCCTTATGAGCATATACACCGATCAAGCTGGTATGGTGGGCGGATACCTCAAAGAACTGGTGATGGGGCTCTTTGGCCTTGTCGGTTACGCCATCCCCGTACTGTTGGTTATATCAGGTGTGCTGACCATAGTCGCCTATCGCAAGAGGACGAACAAGCTCAAACTCTTGCTTATCGTTTTTACCGTTGTCTTCATTATGTCCATAATCCATATATCGTATTTTCAATACTTTAATTGGGCTAGCGTTCTAGCTTTTGTGCATTCGTCTTACACCCAAGGGCAAGAGGTTAAAGGTAGCGGGGCACTGCTGGCGCCTTTCGTATTTGTTGTGTATAAGCTGTTTGGCCTGGGAGGCAGTTATGTGCTTTTGGGCGCTTTTGTGATAGTCAATTTGCTTTTGCTGACCAACCTCTCCCTCAAGGATGTGGGGCAAAATGTATACCATACCATAAAACCCATGCTTCATAAGCAATATACCAAGAAAAAAGAGGATAAGCCTTTTGTCGGGGAAGTTATTCCTGCAGAGGAGTTCAAAAAACAGCACGGCGAAGACCTTCATCCCCTTGATGAGGCTTTTCAAGAAAAAAACGATACGGTGCCGCTTTGGCGGCCAAAAGCAAAGAAGGCAAAAGAAAAAGACAAGCAAGATAACCAGCATGGCGATCAGCATGATAGCATGCAGGCTCAGACAGCTCAAAATGAAAGCGTTGTGGTTGAAAAACTACAGAAAGAGGGATATATAATTCCTCCTCTGGATTTGCTGAAGCTGTTGCCAGCAAGCGCTAACGACAGAGAACAGGATAAAATAGCCGAGAATAACGCTAGGCTGCTCGAAGATACCCTAAACAATTTTGGCGTCAGTGCAAAAGTTACCCATATAAGCCGAGGGCCGGTCATCACGCGGTACGAGCTTCAGCCGGCCCCGGGCGTAAAGGTGAGCAGGATTGTCAACCTGGCCGATGACATTGCGCTAAACCTAGCGGCCCCGTCAGTGCGCATAGAAGCTCCCATCCCTGGCAAGGCGGCCATCGGCATTGAGGTGCCCAACCGGGATGTGTCACCAGTATTATTGAGGGAGGTATTGGGATCAGAGGAGTTCATCTTCCATCCGTCGAAGCTGGCGGTAGCTTTAGGTAAAGACATAGCTGGCAAATGCGTCATTGCAGACATTGCCAGAATGCCGCACCTGCTCATAGCCGGAGCCACAGGTTCCGGCAAAAGCGTGTGCATCAACACCATAATAATAAGCATACTGTATAAGGCTTCACCACGGGAGGTCAAATTCATCATGGTGGATCCGAAAGTGGTGGAGCTCAACCACTATAACGGGATACCGCACCTGCTCATACCGGTTGTTACCAATCCCAAGAAGGCGGCAGGAGCTCTCAACTGGGCGGTACAGGAGATGACCTCACGTTACAACCTATTTGCCGACGCAGGCGTGAAGGATATAGAAGGGTACAACAGCATGGTTGAAAACGAGGACGAGCGCTTACCGCAGATAGTGGTGATTATAGACGAGCTTGCTGATCTAATGATGGTTTCACCTTCCGAGGTTGAGGATGCCATATGCCGCCTTGCGCAAATGGCACGAGCAGCGGGGATTCATCTGGTGATTGCTACCCAAAGGCCTTCGGTGGATGTGATCACCGGGCTCATAAAAGCCAATATCCCATCGCGCATTGCCTTTGCAGTCTCCTCCCAGGTTGACTCAAGGACCATCCTGGACATGGGTGGTGCAGAAAAGCTGCTGGGGCGCGGTGACATGCTGTTTTATCCCGTTGGCGTCAACAAACCAATAAGGGTACAAGGATGCTTCATCTCCGAAAAGGAGGTAAAAGCGGTTGTCGATTATATTAAAAACCAAAATGTTGCTCCTGTCTATGATGCCCAAGCCATGGAGAAAATCGAAGGCGATGAAGAATCTCCTGATTTGGGCGAGCACGATGAGCTGTTGCCGGAAGCCATAGAGATCGTCATTGATGCCGGCCAGGCCTCCATTTCGATGTTGCAGAGGCGGCTGCGCATAGGCTATGCCCGTGCCGCTCGGCTTATAGATGAGATGGAAGCCAGAGGTATAATAAGCGGCTTTGAGGGCAGCAAGCCCCGAAACGTGCTCATAACCCGAGAGGAGTTTGAAAGGCTGTACAAGGATGTAAAATAGGAGGATGTAAAGTAAGTACATGAAGGTAGGAATGGTTTCTTTAGGTTGCGATAAAAACAGGGTAGATTCGGAGGTCATGCTGGGACTTCTATTTCGGGCTGGCCATTCCATTGTCAATAGACCTGAGGAAGCAGATGTCATAATAGTGAATACATGTGGATTCATCGATCCGGCCAAAGAGGAATCGGTAGAAACCATACTGGAGCAGGCACAATATAAGAAGATAGGCAAATGTAGTCTGCTCATCGTGACCGGTTGCCTGGCCCAACGGTATTCAAAGGAGATCATGGACGAGATCCCCGAAGTGGATGCCGTGATAGGCACCGGCCGCTTCACCGAGATTTTGGATATAATCAATCAGTGGGAGTTAAAGCATGAGCGCCTGGTGGCTGTGGATAAACCCAGATTTCCAAATATAAAAGATATACCCAGAGTGCTTACCACTCCTTCCTACACAGCTTACCTGAAGATATCTGAAGGATGCAGCAACTGTTGTACCTATTGCGTTATACCGCAGCTCAGAGGACCTCATGTCAGCCGGCCGTTGGACGAAGTTCTGGGTGAAGCCCAGCATTTGGTTGACAGAGGCGTAAAGGAAATAATACTGGTAGGCCAGGATCTGACAAGATACGGCCAGGACCTTAAAGGGGATATATCGTTGGCGAAGCTGATAAAGGAACTCGCTGAAATCCCCGGGCTTGTATGGGTACGCCTGCTTTATTGCTATCCCGACCGGGTTACCGATGACCTCATCGAAGTTATAGCTGAAGAGGAAAAGGTGTGCAACTATATCGATATACCCATACAGCATATACACCCCGAGATACTCAGGAAGATGAATCGACCAGCCAATCCGGAACAGATCAGGAACCTCCTCTTAAAGTTGAGAAAAAGGATACCTGACATGATAATCCGCACTTCGCTCATCGTAGGCTTCCCGGGCGAGGGAGAGGAGGAATTCCAAGAATTGGTTAACTTTATTAAAGAGTCTCAGTTTAACAGGGTAGGAGTGTTTCCCTATTCCAGGGAGAAGGGGACGCCAGCCGCCCGGTTGCCGGGACAGGTGGATGAGAAGATAAAGGAATCCCGAAGGGACGCCTTGATGAGCATACAGCAGAAGATATCCAAAAAGCTGAATCGCCAAAGGATAGGCCAGGTTTGCAAGGTTTTGATAGAAGGGACGAGCTCCGAGGGCGTCTATTTTGGCAGGTCGTATGGCGAAGCGCCCGAGATAGACGGGCAGGTGTTCGTAATAAGCAACCGCTCGCTTAAAGCCGGCGATTTTGTGAATGTCAGGATAATCAAGGCATATGAATATGATTTGTTGGGGGAAGAGTATGAATCTGGCAAATAAGATAACCATTGTGAGGATAATGCTGGTGCCCATATTTATGGCCCTTTTGCTTTCGGACTTTCCTTATAGCAACTTTATAGCGGCTCTCATATTCGTTGTGGCGGCCAGTACCGATACGGTGGACGGATATATAGCTCGGAAGAGAAATGAGATCACCAACTTTGGCAAGTTTATTGACCCTCTGGCGGACAAGATCTTGGTGACTGCGGCCCTGGTCATTCTAGTAGAGATGGGCAAGATATCCTCCGTAGTGGCCATTATAATAATAACCAGGGAATTCATAATAACGGGTTTCAGGGTGCTAGCCGCGTCAGAGGGGGTAGTCATAGCAGCCAGTTGGTGGGGTAAAGCCAAGACCATCATTCAGATAATAGCCATAGTCGCTATTATGCTGGACAATATACCTTTTAAATGGATAGGTTTCCCCTTTGATAAAATAGCACTGATTCTGGCCGTCATCATCACCATAGTATCGGGCATAGATTATATCTATAAAAATTTCCATATACTCAACGAATAAAAGGAGATGGAAATATCATGGATGCTGAAATCATTGCAGTTGGCAGCGAACTGCTGCTGGGACAGATTGCAAACACCAATGCTCAATACATCTCCCAGCGCCTCTCGTCGGTGGGCGTGAACGTGTATTACCATACTGTAGTGGGGGATAACAGGGAGCGCCTGCTGAAAGCGCTTGAGATTGCATGTAAGCGGGCGGATATCATAATTACTACGGGCGGATTGGGGCCAACCATGGATGACCTTACAAAGGAAACCGTTGCTGAATTTTTGGGGCTAGAGCTTGTGCTACATCAGCCCAGCGCGCAAGCGATACGGGAGTATTTCGCAAAAAGGGGCAGAACCATGACCGAAAACAATTTAAAACAGGCCATGTTCCCGAGGGAGGCCATGGTTCTGCCCAACGATGTGGGAACAGCCCCTGGAGCCATCATCGAGAAAGATGGCAAGGCCTTCATCATATTGCCGGGACCTCCTTATGAGATGCAACCCATGTTTGAAAACCACGTGATTCCCTATCTGGCTCAGAGGGAAAACCAAAAGATCTTTTCTAGGGTTCTCAGAATATACGGCATTGGGGAATCGGCCGTAGAAGAGATGATAAAGGATTTGCTTGAAAATCAGACCAATCCGACCATTGCGCCTTTAGCTGCCTACGGCGAAGTAACCCTTAGATTGACGGTCAAGTGCCATCGATCCCAAGATCCGCTTGAGCTAATGAAGCCCGTTGAGGAAGAAATACGCAGGCGCCTTGGGCAGGCCGTATATGGCACAGACAATGATCGCCTAGAAACGGTAGTAGCCCAGCTGCTTAAAGAGAAGGGCTTGACCTTAGCGGTGGCAGAATCTTGTACCGGCGGTCTAATAAGCAATTTGCTCACCGATGTGCCGGGGATCTCTGAAAATCTCCTTGAAGCATGCGTTACATATAGCAATCAGGCAAAAATAAACCGGCTGGGAGTTAACCCTGAAACCTTAAAAGCCTATGGCGCTGTAAGCCCTCAAACGGCGCAGGAAATGGCTGAAGGAATCTTAAGAACTAGCGGGGCTGACATAGGCCTTGCTGTGACGGGTATAGCTGGTCCTGGGGGTGGAAGCCCTGAGAAGCCAGTTGGTTTAGTGTACATCGCTATCGCCATGGGCAGCAATGTGGAAGTAAAACGCATATACAACCAGGGGGACAGAAAGCGCATTAAGCTTTCGACCGCCAATACAGCCCTGGACCTGTTACGCCGAAAACTGCTTAAGCTTCAGCAATAGGCTTTTAATGCTTGACCCTCTCTACGGATTGCATTATAATTGAATTAGAACGTGTGTTCGAGAAAAATAGAGAGGCAGGTGATTATCTGGCTTAAAAGCCAGGTTTGGCATGGATAAAGCTAAAGCGCTCGAAATGGCCATTAGCCAAATTGAAAGGCAGTTCGGCAAAGGTTCGATCATGAAGCTGGGCCAGTCCAGCCATATGAATGTAGAAGTGATATCCACAGGCGTGTTGGACCTGGATATTGCGTTGGGGGTTGGAGGATTGCCGAGGGGAAGGGTGGTAGAGATATTTGGCCCCGAATCCTCGGGTAAGACGACGGTAGCTCTGCACGTCATTGCTGAAGCGCAAAAGGCGGGCGGCATAGCAGCATTTGTAGATGCTGAAAACGCCTTGGACCCCAAGTATGCTAAAAATTTGGGCGTCGATATAGATAATCTGCTGGTCTCGCAGCCTGACACCGGAGAACAGGCGCTGGAGATCACCGAAGCCCTTGTACGCAGCGGAGCCGTCGATGTGATCGTCGTTGACTCGGTGGCGGCCTTGGTACCGCGTGCCGAGCTGGACGGCGAAATGGGTGATGCCCATGTTGGTCTGCAAGCCAGATTAATGTCACAGGCTTTGCGTAAGCTGTCGGGGGCCATAAACAAATCCCGGACAGTTGCTATTTTTATAAATCAATTGAGGGAAAAAGTTGGTGTGACATTCGGTAACCCCGAAACCACGCCTGGAGGAAGAGCGCTTAAATTCTATGCATCGGTGCGCCTAGATGTGCGGCGCGTGGATACTATAAAGCAGGGATCTGAACCCATAGGCAGCCGTACTCGGGTAAAGGTGGTAAAGAATAAGGTGGCTCCACCTTTTAAAGAGGCAGAGTTCGACATAATTTACGGGGAAGGCATCTCCAGGGAAGGCAGCATACTGGATCTGGCTTCTTCCATCAATATTGTAAACAAAAGCGGTGCCTGGTATTCATACGGCGATATAAGGCTTGGGCAGGGCAAGGAGAATGCCAGACAGTTCCTTAAGGAGAACCCCCATATAGCAGCTGAGATCGAACAGAAGGTGCGAGAGGAATTTAAACTGGGCCGAGTGACGGCAGTCTCTGCTTCCGACCAGGATCTGGTAGAGTAAAGGGCGGCGACGTAAGAGTTTTGGTTGACATGTAAAGGTAAAAGATATACAATAAAAAGTAAATGGTTTACACACAATGTCAGTGTAAATCTATATGGTATTGATGTATCCACCCCAATGCCCGCTGGACCAACGAAGAAACGTACAGTGCTTTCTTTGTCTTGGCAGTGCTCATTGAAGTAGCGAGGAGGTGTCCGTTAATCCGTGGCAGACATACTACTAATGGGATTTGCCCTGGTAGTAGTAGCCATTGGAGCGGGCGTCCTGGGATACAATTATCGAAAACGGATTGTAGAGGAAAAGATAGGCAATGCCGAGGAGGCCGCCAGAAAAATCGTTGAAGAGGCTAAAAAGCAGGCTGAAGCCTTAAGAAAGGAGACTTTACTTGAGGCAAAAGAAGAGATCCACAAACTGCGAAGCGAATTGGAGAGGGAAACTCGGGAAAGGCGAAATGAAATTCAAAGGATAGAGCGCAGACTACAACAAAAAGAAGAAAGCCTTGATAGAAGAGCTGAGGTTCTGGAGCAGAAGGAAGAAAGCCTTAACAACATGCAAAAAGCAATTCAGGGTATGCGTGAAGAGGTCGAAGAGCTGTATAAGCGTCAGGTAAGCGAGCTGGAGCGCATCGCACAGCTCAGCCAGGATCAAGCTCGAGAGATATTGCTGAGCAATGTGGAGAAAGAGCTCACCCATGAGATAGCCATGAAGATTCGAGAGTATGAGAACAGGCTAAAGGAGGAGGTAGATAAGAAAGCCCGTGATATAATGTCGCTGGCTATTCAAAAATTTGCCGCTGATCATGTAGCCGAGTCCACCGTTTCAGTTGTGGAACTCCCTAACGACGAGATGAAGGGGAGGATTATTGGGCGAGAAGGGCGCAACATCCGTACTTTAGAGACGCTGACGGGGATCGATTTGATAATTGACGATACTCCAGAGGCTGTCATATTGTCCGGCTTTGACCCCATAAGAAGGGAAATTGCCCGGATTGCCCTCGAAAAGCTTATACTGGACGGAAGAATACACCCGGCTCGCATAGAGGAAATGGTAGAAAAAGCTAAAAAAGAGATTGAAAACCAGATACGCGAAGCAGGTGAGCAGGCCGTATTCGAGGTGGGGGTACACGGGATTCATCCCGAGCTGGTCAGGTTGCTGGGCAAGCTGAAATACAGGACCAGCTATGGCCAAAACGTGTTGAAACACTCCATTGAGGTAGCTCACCTGGCAGGCATCATGGCTGCTGAGCTGGGAGCCGATCAGAAGCTTGCTAAACGGGCTGGACTGCTACACGATATTGGAAAAGCGGTGGATCATGAAATGGAAGGTTCTCATACTCAAATCGGAGCTGAACTGGCTAAAAGGTATCGCGAGAATGCTGATGTGGTACATGCCATAATGGCTCACCATGGCGATGTAGAGCCCAATACCGTTGAAGCTATACTGGTACAGGCAGCAGATGCTATTTCTGCAGCAAGGCCAGGAGCCAGAAGGGAAACTCTGGAGGCCTATATCAAACGATTGGAAAAGCTCGAGGAAATTGCTAATTCTTTTGCAGGAGTAGAAAAATCCTTTGCAATCCAGGCAGGACGTGAAATCAGGATTATAGTAAAGCCTGATAAGGTAAGCGATGACCAGGCGCTCTTAATGGCTAGAGAAATAGTAAAGCGTATAGAAAAAGAGCTTGAATACCCAGGGCAAATAAAGGTCAACGTCATTAGAGAGACTAGAGCCATTGAATATGCAAAATAAGGTGTGACGATATATGTCACACCTTTTTAAATTTTTGGGGTTTATCATTATTATATGTATTTACACGAGAAAATTTACATCCCAAAAGAAGGATTTTTTTAATAAATGTAGAATATACAAAATAGACGATTATTCAAAACAAAAAAGCAATAGGGGGTCAAATTATGGAGGTATTAAAGGTATCAGCTAAGTCCAACCCTAACGCTGTTGCAGGTGCGTTAGCAGGGGTTTTACGCGAGCGAGGGTCGGCCGAACTTCAAGCAATAGGGGCAGGGGCGATCAATCAGGCAGTAAAGGCAGTAGCCATTGCAAGAGGGTTTGTAGCGCCTAGCGGCGTAGACCTGATATGCATCCCCGCCTTTACCGATGTCATAATCGACGGAGAAGAGAGGACGGCTATAAAGTTAATTGTTGAGCCTCGATAAAACCTACCGCAAGGTAGGTTTTATTTTTTATTGCAGATTTACAACAATTAGCGCCACATCAACATATGCTGAAAGTAGGGGTTTTATTTTTTATATTATATTAACAATTTGGAGGTTTAGCAAGGGATATGTATAACCGATTTTTTGTAATAGATGGCCACTGCGATACCATAAGCAAGCTTGATGACATAAGCGCCATGGAATGCTCAGATAACCATGTTTCCATATCGGGGCTGTATGAAGGCAGGGTAGGTATCCAGTTCTTTGCCATATGGATGGACCCATCATCCACCGATAATTACTTACATAGGGGTATGGAGCTTATAGACAGATACCAGAGGATGATGAATAAATACTCCGCCTATTTTCATCCTATATTGCGCCTGGCCGATGCAAAGGATACGCTTGAGGCGGGTAAAGTCGGCGCATTATTGGCGGTGGAAGGTGGGGATGTGCTGGAAGGAAAGCTTTCTAATTTAGAGGTGCTTTACAGCGCAGGGGTCAGGCTTTTGACCCTTACCTGGAACCGCAGCAACCAGGTATCAGGCGCTGCAATGGATGCCCATAACAGATATGGCCTCACTTCTTTTGGCAAGGAAGTGGTAAAAGCCATGGACCACATGGGAATGATGATAGATGTATCCCACGCGTCCGCAGAGGCTTTTTGGGATGTTATGGAGGTGTCCGAGCAGCCGGTCGTAGCTTCCCATTCAAATGCCAAAGCGATATGCGCACACCCTAGAAATTTGGATGATGAGCAGATCAAGGCAATCGCCTTAAAAGGTGGGGTCATTGGCATAAACTTTTATCCTCATTTCTTAAGCGAAACGGGAGAGGCGGGAATTGTCCATATAATAAAACATATAGAGCACATTGCTGGTTTGGCAGGGGTAGACTGCATAGCCTTTGGTTCAGACTTTGACGGTATCGAAATCCTTCCCAAAGGGATAGAAGGGCCACAGAGCTTTCCTGACATAATAGAAGAGCTGCTCAGGTTAAATTACGCTGAAGAAGATGTGAAGAGGATATGCCATAACAACTTTTTGCGCGTAATGGAGAAGATATTAAAATAGCCAATATATACACAAAGGAGTGCTGTACATGGTTTGTCACTTTGCTGACTTACATACTCACACCACAGCTTCCGATGGGCTACTTACCCCATCGCAGTTGGTTGCGCAAGCGCTGGAAGCAGGCCTTAGGGCAATTGGCGTTACCGATCATGATTCCACCGATGGTTTAGAAGAGGCCATGGCAGCCGGAAAGCGGTTGGGAGTACAGATTGTCCCAGGGATTGAGCTCAACACCCAGGCAGATGACGAGGAGATCCACATACTAGGCTATTATATTCGTTATGACCTTCCTTGGCTTCAAGATATGCTGGCAGCTATACGCCATGTCAGATGGACGCGGACCAAAAAGATGGTCGAAAATCTAAGGAGGATGTACAATTTCGATATAACCTTTGAAGAGGTTCAGCAGGAAGTGACCCAGGGGGCTGCGGGAAGGCCGCACATTGCCCGCGTATTGTTTAAAAAAGGCATAGTAAAAGACGTTACAGAGGCCTTTGAGAAGTATATTGGAACCGACTGCCCGGCTTACGAACCCAGATATCATCTACCCCTTGAACAGGGCATTAAGACCATTAAAGACGCAGGAGGAGTGCCTGTGCTGGCACATCCTGGTTTGCTCAAGGATCAAAAGCATGCCATGCTTGCCATAGAGCTTGGCGTTCAGGGCATCGAAGCCATCCATAGCAAACATACCCCCCAGCAGTGTGAGTACTATGAGATTCTAGCCCGTAAGTATGGCCTTATAGTAACGGGGGGCAGCGATTACCACGGCGAAAAGGGAAAGAATATGCCTCAGCTGGGAGATATAAAGATGCCCTGTAGCGTTATAGAAGAGCTTAAAAGCCTGGTTCAGAAAAACTTGCACAGCCGCGGGTAGCTAAAACAAAATATGAATAAGGCCATAGACGATAATGCAAATCCGTGATATAATAAATGGAAAAATGATAGATTGTTTATTTAATCTTTCATTTGAGGAGGAATATGAGTTGAGGTTGTCGCTAAAAAGTTCTTCTATTTCGGGGTCTCTGACACTTGCCATTGATGCCAAAGCGAAAAAAATGAAATCTGAAGGAATGGATGTTGTAGGTTTTGGAGCAGGTGAGCCAGATTTTGATACTCCTTCTTTCATCAAAGAAGCGGCAAAAGAAGCTCTCGATCGAGGAATGACCCGATATACGCCCGTAACAGGAATTGCTGAGCTTAAGGAAGCCATATGTCGCAAGTTCAAAGAGGATAACGGCTTGGACTACAAGCCAAACCAGATAATCGTATCCAATGGTGCAAAGCACGCGCTCTATAACGCCTTTCAGGGTATACTCAACCCAGGAGATGAGGTCATAATACCATCGCCCTATTGGCTGAGCTATCCTGAGCTGGTGAGGATTGCCGATGGCGTTCCGGTTTTTGTCGAGACTAGGGAAGAGGATGACTTCAAGCTAAAACCCGAGGATTTAGAAAAGGCCATTACCCCCAAAACCAAGGCTTTGGTCATAAATACTCCAAATAATCCCTGCGGTTGCGTATACGAGCGCGCTGAACTTCAAGCTATAGCTGAATTAGCGGTGAAGAATCGGCTATTTGTTGTATCGGATGAGATATATGAAACGATGGTTTACGATGGGCAGCAGCACATGAGCATTGCATCTCTGGGCTCTGAGATAAAGGATTTGACCATTGTGGTAAACGGCGTATCTAAGACTTATGCCATGACAGGATGGCGTATAGGGTACGCAGCTGCCCATGAAGATGTGGTGAAAGTTATGTCCAACATACAGAGCCATACTACTTCCAATCCTAATTCCATAGCGCAATATGCCAGCCTTGCTGCCCTAACGGGACCCAAGGATGAGGTCAAAGCCATGGTAGCCGAATTTGACACAAGAAGGAAGTATATGGTTGAAAGGATCAATTCCATACCCGGTTTATCCTGCAGAATGCCAAAAGGCGCATTTTATGTAATGATGAACATAAGCCAAGTGATAGGAAAAACCTATAAGGGTAGGCGTATAGAGGGATCCCTTTCCTTTGCGGATACGTTGTTGGATGCACAAATGGTGGCAGTGGTGCCCGGCATAGCTTTTGGTGCAGACAATTTCGTTAGGTTGTCATACGCCGTATCTTTGGATAATATAAAAAAAGGGCTGGATAGGATAGAGGCCTTCGTCAATGAATTGGAAGGCTAAGTCAAAGTAATAGGAGAAAGTACTCATTATAAAAGGGGGGATACATTTCTCCCCTCTTTTTAGTTAATTGCAATGCTTGAACGACATTTAGTCCTTTTTTATTATATCAAATGTGGGTGATGCATTTGCCGCCACATGATGTTAAAAGGGCGGATTGAAAAAATTCGAAATTGCGGAAGGAAATTATTCTTTTAGCGTCGAATTCAGTAACGGATAGTAACATTAATCAAAAAATAAAGGGGTATGTTTTATGGAGCTGCATCAGACATATCAGAATCCACTCATAACAAGATACGCTTCAAAAGAGATGCTGGAGAATTTTTCGGACGATAAGAAATTCAGGACATGGCGCAGGTTGTGGATAGCCCTGGCTGAAGCCCAAAAAGAGCTAGGGCTAAACATCACGCAAGAACAGATAGACGAGATGAAAGAACATCAAAACACTATCAACTATGAAGTAGCACAGCAAAAGGAAAAAGAGGTACGCCACGACGTCATGGCCCACGTTCATGCTTATGGGCAGCAGTGTCCCAAGGCAAGGCCCATCATACACCTTGGCGCTACAAGCTGCTATGTCACGGATAATACCGATATACTCATAATGATGGATGGGCTCAATATAATAAAGAGCAAGCTCTTAACCTGCATGCACCATTTATCACTGTTTGCGCTAAAGTATAAAGATATGCCAACCCTAGGATTTACGCATTTCCAGCCGGCACAGCTCACAACGGTGGGGAAGAGAGCATGCCTTTGGCTTCAGGACCTCATGCTTGACCTGGAAGAGTGGGAACAGGTGTGGAGCAGCATACGGCTTCGCGGAGTTAAAGGCACCACAGGTACGCAGGCAAGTTTCCTTACGCTGTTCGATGGTGACCACGAAAAGGTGAAGCTGCTTGAGAAAAAAGTCCTTGAAAAACTGGGCTTTGATCGTGCTTATCCGGTTACCGGCCAAACCTATCCAAGGAAGCTGGATAGCAGAATATTGAACCTGTTGAGCTCCATAGCCCAGAGTGCATATAAATTTGGAAATGATCTGCGCTTGCTGCAAAGCCTAAAAGAGCTCGAAGAACCGTTTGGAGAAAAACAGATAGGCTCATCTGCCATGGCATACAAGCGAAATCCCATGAAAGCAGAGAGGATGTGTTCTCTGGCAAGGTATGTGGTAGTCAACGCTTTAAATCCGGCCATCACCGCTTCTACCCAGTGGCTTGAAAGGACCCTGGATGATTCTGCCAACAGGCGTATAGCTATAGCTGAATGTTTCCTTGCCGTTGATGCGATTTTGAACATCTATATCAACATAGCCAGCGGCTTGACGGTATACCCCAAGGTCATTGAGAGAAGGATTAGGGAGGAGCTACCCTTTATGGCTACTGAGTACATCCTTATGGAAGCCGTAAAGAGGGGTGGGGATCGCCAGGAGTTACACGAAAGGATCAGGCAGTATTCCATGGAGGCGGCAAGGAGAGTTAAAGCTTTAGGAGAGGATAACAACCTTTTGGATCTCATCGTAAACGATCCGGCCTTTAAACTGGATGGAGAAGAGATAAACCGCATAATGGACCCACGCAATTTCGTGGGGAGAGCGCCCGAGCAGGTGGAGGAGTTCATATCACAACATATAAAGCCCATATTGGAGCGCAACCGGGAATGGATTATCGATAATAATGTAGAGCTAAAAGTATAGCCATTTTATTAGCGAATTATCAGACGTAAAAAGGGAGGCCATTTCAATCCTCCCTTAATTTTACTACTCGTGCAGCCATGCGGCGCTTTTCATCGCTAATAGCGGCGTAATGTTTGCGCGTGGTGTTGACGTCTTTGTGCCCCAGCACATCAGCGACAAGGTATATGTCGCCGGTTTCACGATAGAGTGTGGTACCGTAGGTGCTTCTCAGCTTATGGGGAGATATGTTTTTAAGTGGTGACACCAATTTTGCATACTTTTTAACGAGATTTTGTACTGCGCGATTGCTTATTCTACGCTTTTGAAGGGATAGAAAAAGAGCATCCTCGTGCCCAGGTAGTGCTTCAATTTTTTTCCGTTCTTCCAAGTATTCCAGCAATGCTTTTCTGACCTCATCTCCAAAGTAGAGAATTACTTGGTTGCCTCCCTTGCGGGTCACCCTAAAGCCGTTTACGTTAAAGTCCAAATCGGATATGTTGAGCCCCACGCACTCGCTTATGCGGATGCCGGTACCCAGGAATACCGTCAAAATGGTCATATCCCTGAGCTTGGTGTATCGGTGATAGCATTTCTGCTTTTCGGTCAGCCCTTCACCGGTTTCAACGGTATCCAATAACCGCGCCACTTCGTCAGGTTCAAGGCGAATTATGGGCTTTTCGTGAATTTTAGGGAGGTCTACCAGGGCGGCAACGTTTTTGTCCAGTTTCTCGTTTTTAAAGTAATATGCAAAAAACGAGCGTAAGGCAGACAGCTTGCGAGCCTTGCCAGGTTCGTGGTTTTGATGCTCGACGTCTGGAGCAGAAGGCCTGCTATAATAGGTAAGGTATTCGAGGAACATTTCGATGTGAACCGGTTTAACCCGGTTTAAATCTTCTAGGGTAAATTGTGAAAAAGGGGTTATATGGGTAAAATCCTCTACCTGAGATGTCAGAAATTCAAAAAAAAGCCTTAAATCGTAAGCATAATTTATACGCGTGAGTATGGAAGTATTGGGTTCAATGGCGCGGAAGAAATCCCTACAAAATTCCGGGAGTTCCCGAAGAACGGCTCTTAGCTTTAATACATTTTGCTGGTCTTGTTGTATACTGAAGGGCTTTTGCTCAGACATTGCGAAAGACCCCCTTTTGGTTTATCCTCACAATACTTTTCGTAAAACTTGTATTTTGCGCATAGTTATTTATCCCCGGATAGCGCTTCCCCTTTTTCAGCTTGAAAGTCATTTTGTGCATTTTTGGAAATGGCCTGTTTTATAGCGGATCTGGCTAGATTGTCGCAGCGATTGTTCTTTTCATCATCGCCGTGCCCCTTTACCTTTATCCATTGAATCTTATGGATGGAGCTCAGCTCAATGAGCCTTTGCCATAAATCCTGGTTGGCAACTGGCTGCTTATCTGAGGTCTTCCAATTGCATTGTTGCCATTTTTTTACCCAGCCCTTGTCAAACGCGTTAAACAAATATGCGCTGTCGGTATATATCTTAACTATGCATGGCTCCTTCAGCATTTCAAGGGCTTTTATGGGCGCCATCAGTTCCATGCGGTTGTTGGTGGTGTTTTCTTCGTAACCATATATTTCCTTTTCAATGCCCTTATATGACAATATGGCCGCCCAGCCGCCCGGGCCTGGATTACCGCTGCAGGCTCCATCGGTGTAGATTACGACTTCTTTCATTTTTCTCTCCATCATCCTTCCTTTGATCTATTCTTTCGCTATGCTTTTTGCTTTGAGCATACACGCATTCACCGCTTCAATGACTGCCCCGCGAAATCCATGTATTTCCAGCTGTCGAACTGCCTCAATAGTTGTTCCGCCTGGTGAGCACACCATATCCTTGAGCTCCCCAGGGTGCTTCCCAGATTCTGATAGCAACCTAGCGGTTCCTATGACGGTCTGAATGGCCATCCTGTATGCTAGATCCCTGGGCAGGCCTGCCAGCACCCCTCCATCCGCCATGGCTTCTATAAACATGGCCACATATGCCGGACCGCTTCCGCTTACTGCGGTAACGGCATCCATGAGGCTTTCCGATACCTCCTCAACCTTACCAAGAGAACGCAATATATCCTTTACTGTCGCTAATTCATCTGATGAAAGGTCATGGTTTGTACAAAGCGCCGTCATGCCCTCCCCAACCAAAGCCGGTGTATTGGGCATGGTACGTACTATTTTGCACCTACCGCCTATAAGCTGCTTTATGAAATCAACCGTGATCCCAGCAGCTATTGAAATGAGTATATGCCTATCCTCAAGACAACTCTTTATCTCAAGCAGCACCTTGCTGTATGTATTGGGCTTAACAGCCAGTATGACGATATCGCTATTCAATACCACATGGCAATTATCCTTTGCCATGGATATTCCTAATTCGGCCGACAACCTATTAAGCTTATCCAGGTCTACATCGAAAGCATATATGTTATTTGGATGCACGATGCCACGAGCTAAGACCCCTTTCATTATGGCGCTTGCCATATTGCCTGCACCTATAAAACCCAAACGGTAGCTTCCCTTCCCTTCCGGCATCGCTTTCCTCCTTCCAAATAAATCAACCTTTGTTAGAGATTATATCATAAAAAATGGTACAAGTGTTAAGTTAAAAGAAATTTTTGTTCAAAATAGGTTAAGAATAGGCTCAAAATGGGCAAAAATAAAATCAACAGGGTGCTTGACTTAGCAAAGCAAATATCATATAATAATAAGCGTCACGAGGGCGAATATAGGGGAGTAGCTCAATTGGTAGAGTAGCGGTCTCCAAAACCGTTGGTTGCGGGTTCGAGTCCTGCCTCCCCTGCCAAAGGCACACAGTCCCGGGACTTTCTGAAGGGTAACGGTCCAAGCTCAAACGAGCGAGGGCCGGAGAGAAACGGTCTAATTAAACAGAGCCGGTTGAACAATCTATACCCCCTGTGTCTCTTCCTCCATCGGTAAACAAGAGGCAAAGGGGGATTTTTCATGCCTAGACGCCGGCCGCACTTTCATCCATCTGTACGAAATGTTCATTGCCTTCAAACAGGCATCTGGATGCAGGGAACGCACTATTAAGGACTACAAAGACACGCTAAGGGACTTCTCCCGCTTCTTCGATGTCAACACGCTTATTACTAACCCAAAGTTATATGAGGCGCTTGTTGAGTATTTTAAGTCAAAAGCGGACAAGCAGCCGGCAACATACAACAGGCCATACTGTAATCTTTATGCATTCTTCAAGTTCTGCGTGAGCCAATCTCTTTCTTCTTCCACCATTCTTTGCTTTTCATCTTTCTCTAACTCTTCCAACTCCCTTATATAGTCTTCGTACGTATAATCCTCCTCCAGGTCCCAATTTCATAGTTCATTTCTGTAAATGAATCAGCCTCGCCATCCCGGCGATATAGTTCGACATCCTTATCTTTCATGTTACCGCCTCCCCTTGTCCATTTAGGATTTCAATCTCGCAGTAACAAATCTATTGATTCCATTTAAGCTTGGGAAGACAAGTTCACCTATTGACCACCGCCCTCCTATAGTGCTACAATAATCACATCCAAGTTGTACCAAAGAATTCTAAAGAAGGTGGTTGTGTTGGAGCAAGCAGATATCAAAGTAACGCAGGAACGAGAGACAACGCCATGGTATGTGTATGTTACTATCACCACTGTAGTGCTTACTTTAATCTTTCTTCTATTTCTCGTACTCATTTTTCTGTATTTACGGCCAGTTATACATGAAGCTTTATATATTCGCCGCATGGAAACCTTATTCAAACCAGTGGTTAAGTTCTCTAACAAGCTTAATACGTATAATAATAATCAACCTCCACCTGTAGAATTTATCGACGAATTTATTGATCGTTTACTGATTGTCAGAGGGCAATTGGATCATATCAATCCACCACCGAGATATGAAGCAGATCATCAGTCATGCAAAGAGGCTATTGTCTTATGTATACGCGCTCTTGATTTGTTGAGGCAATATCTTAAGAATCCATATGATTATGATATGATATTTGAGATAATATCTGAAATAAGCGATATATCAACGCGTTTGGAGAACCTTTCGGTTGATATACCGATTGAACTAGATTAAAACAATTATGAGTACTTAGACAGGTATAATAACCTGTCTTTTTCTTTGCTTATTAAGCATAAATTAATATTAGAACAGGAATGAGCCAAGGAGAAAATGGGAACGCGACATTTTTCAACTTGAAAGAATGCTAATGGAGGGATATTGATGTTCATGAAGATCTGTACCTGCTGCAAACGACCTTCGTATAGCGCGTGTGCCGAGAAGGGCAATTGGATTTGCCCTCACTGCGACATGGATATAACAAACGTGCCCGCTTCCGCAGATCTG
>JAMNZI010000149.1 GCA_023622385.1 Bacillota bacterium
AATACGACAAACTCCTCGACAGATAAGCTCCCTCAGGCAAAAGGCTTATAAGCAGGTCTTCTGCTGCTTCAAGGTTGCACTCCCGGTTAAGCTCAACCCGCCAGCCGGTTAACTTCTCGAACTGCTCTATTTCATCCTTGTATCTCTGGGCCGCAACCCTTGGAAATTTGAAGTAAAGCAGTGCAACCTTTTCATCAAACCTTGCTCCCTTTTTGTACAGCCCTGTCTCGGGCGGAAACAACTCATCCACCAGCGCCAGCATACGGTTAACCTCCATCGGCCCTTGAAGCTCTTGCATCCGCTGGGCCACTTGCTCTTCAGACAGCGGCCGGTACAAAAAGGGCCGCCAGCTATCGGGCTCAAAGTAGTGGGAATGCAACAGTATATCTGCCAGCTTGTTTATCTGTTCTTGCTTTGGCTCCTTCCCTGACCAGATGTTGAGCAGCTCTTCAGCGCTGTAGGCCCTCTTTTGCCCGCCATGAGCCATTATATGCCTCCACAGAGCCTCTATATCCCCTTCACCGGGGATATCCTCTCTATTGAGCGAAGGGATTAAAGCCCGTTCCAGCTGCTTTCTGGGGCGCCCGATGCGGAAATCATAAACCTCGCCGTTCCTGGGCACATAAACCCTGCCCCAAAAATCGGCCTGCATCTCCTTCCCCAAGTGCTGTATGACCTCTTCCTGGCCGTGCACCAGAAAGATCTGCCGCGGCGATAGGGCATGCACCAACCCTAAAAGTTCATCCTTGTCAGCATGTGCAGATAAGCTGTACTTGTCAACTTGGCACTTGACAGGGATTCGCCTCTCGCCCAGCGCCAGAAACCGCTCATCATAAGGGGCACTTATCAGGTCGAGCAGCTGGCGGCCAGGGGCCTCTTCATCCTGATAACCCGTTATGGCGATGAAGTTCCTCTCATCCCCTACCAGCCTTTCGGCATACCACTGGCTGGGTCCGCCAGTCAACATACCGGAACTGGATATTATACAGCAGGGCTCCGAAAGCCCCATCACGGCCTCCCTCTCCTTATTGTCAGACACCGGCTGTATCCAGTCGTCAAAGAACACCTCTTTATCCTTCCACACCCTCCTAGCCAAACTGCCGTGCAAATAATTGGGGTTCAAGCGGTACACCCTACACACTTCCCGAACCATGCCATCGACAAAGACTTTAAACCTGGGCAGTTTCCCCCTGTTCATAGCCCGCCTCAGCATGAGTATGACCTCTTGCGCACGTCCTATGGCAAAGGCGGGTATCAGCACTTTTCCTCCTCTATCTATGACCTCACCCACCATCTGGATGAGGCGTTGCTCTTCCATCTGGCGGTTGGCGTGGAGCTTGTCTCCGTAAGTGCCCTCCAGTATGGCCACATCGGGCCGAAGTTTAGGGATTGAAGCCCCGCTCACCGTATACTGATTAATGAGCGAGATGTCCCCCGAATAGAAGGCGCTGCCTTCTTTACCCTGTATGTAGATACAGCTTGCACCGACGATATGCCCTGCATGATAGAAGGTAACCTTAATCTCGGCATCCTTAAAGGGCTGTATGGCATATTCGGGCGAAAAACACATTATCCTGTCCATCATCTGCTTTACGTGAACCTCTGCATATATGGGTATCTCACCTTCCTGTTGCTCCATGATCTTCAAGCTATCGTAAAGCAGGACGCGTACCAAGTCTTTAGTGGCATGGGTCATATATATGGGAGCACTGGGATACTCCCTGCCTATTACAGGGAGAGCACCAGTATGATCCAGATGAGCATGGGTAACAAATACCGCATCCACGCCGCCTTTTTCTTGGATGATACGAAGGTCAGGAAGGCTATCCTTAGATGAGTCCATCCTGACCCCCGCATCCAGAAGAATATTCTTATCATCTATGCGCAGCAGATAGCAGCTAGCTCCAACTTCGGCAGCTCCACCACAAAAGGTCAATTCCATCCATCAACATCCTTCCGTAAAAACAATGTAAACTGTATTAACCTCCTAATCTATGTAATCATCAAACAAATGCATCTGTTGTGAATAAGACTTAATCCTTTTTTCAGCCAATTCCACATATTTAGGTTCTATCTCATAACCGATATAATACCTTCCACTTTTCAACGCAGCCAAACAAGTGGTCCCACTTCCACAAAATGGATCCAATACAACTTCTGATTTAAATGTATATAACTGTATCAATCTGTAAGGCAACTCTTCAGGGAAAGGAGCAGGATGTCCAATACTTTTTGCTGATACCGCCGGAAAAGTCCATACGCTTTTTGTCCACTCTAAAAATTCCTCTTTAGTAATTGTGCTTACTTTATCACTACTCTTTTTACGAGAAAAAGATTCTTTAGAAAATACCAATATATATTCATGCACATCCCTTAAAACAGGATTAGTAGCAGACCTCCAACTTCCCCACGCCGTAGAAGGGCTTGCACTTGAACCCTTATTCCATATAATTTCCCCTCGCATATAAAATCCTATATCAAGCATATCTTCTATAATATATTTATGCAAAGGAATATATGGTTTTCTGCCCAAATTAGCAATATTAATACAAGCCCTACCACCAGTTACTAGCTTTTTGTATGTTTCTTTGAATACCCTTCTAAGCAGTTCTCTGTATTCGTCCAACGTTAAATCTTCATCATATTCTTTCTTTACATTATATGGAGGAGAAGTAACCATTAAATGTACACTATAATCTGGAATCTCATCCATTGACTCACTTGATTTACAGTATATTTTATTTAATTTTTCCTTCGGTATAGGATTTTCTATAAATTTAATATTTTTGGATATTTTTATATTTTGATAAAGCCTGCTATTATAAAATTCTGATGAATCATGATTGATCCTGCCTGGAGTACCAAATGCACTTGTCTTAGTAGAAATTTTTTTCATTTTAGCATCACTCATAGACCTCAAACTCACTCCCTAATAAGTTTTAAAAACTTTTGCGCTTTTTCTTCATATGTCTTTTCACGGTTTGCGATTTCAATAATTTGTCCCAATTCCCTATTACTTTTCATACTCGAGAAAAAATTCATCTCCTCAGAAAGTATTTTTAAAACACTCTCGTGTAATTCCTCAAAATCATCAAATCTATAAAATCCACACTTTTCAGTTTTCTTTATACTATCATCATTATCCAACGGTTTTGGATTAACAGACCAAAATCCTTGTATAACACCAGATATTTTTAATCTATCAACCTTTTCCATATAATTCTCTGTTATCGGAGTATTACCAATTACTATAATTGGTATTCTACAAGATTTAATGCTTGAAACCCTTATATTAAGGCTTTTACCAATTGCTTTCAACATTGAATCTGACCGTAATAAACCTGGATTGCCTTGGTGTGTTTTATAGTCCCCTACACAAACAACATTATTATTTACGTACTGCCAATTCCATACAATAGACATTTTTACTTCAACAATCAATAAAATATCGTCGGCTTTTTGTTG
The DNA here is from genome assembly GCA_023622385.1 of Bacillota bacterium. Classification (GTDB taxonomy): domain Bacteria; phylum Bacillota; class Clostridia; order Caldicoprobacterales; family Caldicoprobacteraceae; genus Caldicoprobacter. Next base: position 3,466 of record JAMNZI010000149.1, read on the forward strand.
CTGACCACTGGATCTAGAAATAATAACATCAGCAGGCGAAGCTGATGTAAGTCCTATTTCTTCACATATAGCTCCCTGAACAGCAAAATAACCCATCTCCCCCGCAATATTTTGCATCAAATCAGTAACCCATTTTTCAGTAAAAGCTCCAATCAACGCATTTCTGCTCTGTAAAGTTGTCTTTTCTCCTTTATAGTTTTTGGGCCAATAAGCTAAATATCTCCCATCTTTAGTTACATAAAAAAGCTGCTCCGGTGTCGCATAATTTTTCAACGATTCTATAAAGAACCTTTTCTCATCTTCCTTGCTCCATAACCTCATCATACATTCACCTTCTCTTTTTACTTCAACGAAATCCCCTTCTTTACGTGAATTATAACATAACCAAAAATAAAAGACAAACCTCGATTCTTTCAAACTGTTCAGGGCCTACTATAATTAACATCAATTGCAAATACGACAAATAATTGGTATAATATACTTAACTCTCAGCAAGGGGGCACATCTATGCTCAAGATAAACAACCTGTCCAAGAGCTATAACAGAGGAGCCATCAAAGCTGTTGACCATCTCAACCTTCACGTAAAGCCAGGTGAGATATTCGGCTTCTTGGGGCCTAATGGCGCAGGAAAGACTACCACCATAAAGATGATAGTGGGCCTTCTAAATCCCGATGAGGGCAGCATAATCGTCAATGGCTACGATAACCAGAAAAATCCTATAGAAGCCAAAAAGAGCATTGGATATGTACCCGATACTCCTATGGTGTACGACCGTTTGACGGGTATGGAATATCTAAGCTTCATGGCTGACGTATACCAGGTACCGTCCGATCAGAGAAAAGAGAAGATCAATTATTTTTTGGAGATGTTCGATCTCACGGATGCCGTAAATGACCTCATTAAGAGCTATTCCCATGGCATGAAGCAGAAGATAGCCCTGGCAGGAGCCCTTCTTCACAATCCGGCCCTTTGGATAATGGATGAGCCCATGGTGGGGTTAGATCCCAAGTCCTCACACTTACTCAAAGAGCTCATGAGGCAGCACTGCCAAAAAGGCAACACGGTTTTTTTCTCTACCCATATACTCGAAGTGGCCGAACGGCTGTGCGACAGGATAGGCATAATACATAGAGGTAAATTGATAGCGGTGGGCACTCTGGATGAGCTACGCCGCGGAGAGCAGGCCGAAACCTTGGAAAACATATTCCTGGAGTTGACGGAGCAATGAAGCAGTTTATCAGCTTATTAATTACCAGTCTGAATGTGAATTTCGGCATTTCAGCCTTGCACTATAGGTTCACAAAGGAGAAGAAACGCCGATGGGAGCCGATATTAATAGGTTTGTCCATCATACTGAGCGGAGGATGCATAATATCCCTCTATACCCTATTTTTACAAGGCGTGTACCAAGGTGGCCAGGTGCTTAACAGCCCCGAATTGGTCTTGCTCATTGCCATACTTGCATGTCAGTTCGTGGTATTTATATTTGGCATATTTTATGTGATATCGGCCTTCTATTTTTCAAGCGATATGGATCTCCTGGTTCCCCTACCGTTAAAACCCTACCAGATACTGGCCAGCAAATTCATAATAATCATGGTAAACGAATATCTGGTGACTTGGCCCGTGCTGCTTCCTGCCATCATCATTTACGGTACAGGAATGCGGCCAGGGTTGATGTATTGGGTCAAAAGCCTATTGGTACTGCTGCTCGCGCCAGTAATACCCCTGCTGCTGGTATCAATATTCGTCCTCATGCTGATGCGGGTTGTCAGCATACGCAAAAACAGAGATGTGATGGCAGTGGTGGGCAGCCTGCTGGGTTTG
>JAMNZI010000177.1 GCA_023622385.1 Bacillota bacterium
CACTTTCCCTCATAGAATCTCCTTTGTTTCACAATATGAAACTATGTTTCTATATAATATTTTAATATATCCTCTGCTTCTGTGCAATATCCGCTGGGATTTATTATATAAAACAGTAAAATAAAGGATTGTCGCAACAATTATTTTCTCCAGGTTATCTCAATTCTCTTATCAACTCTATACTCAAAGCTAACCTTTACTTCACCGTCAGCCGGTACTTCAACCACAAATTCTATTTCATTGGCTGATTTCTTGTTATAATCATGACTGGACGTGACCATCTCCCATACGCCCAATATGTCGTGTTGGAAATGCACCTCTGCCGGTTCCTCTTTGTGGTTTTTTATAACATATTCGTACAGATGGTAAACAAATCCGTTTATTCGTTTTTTATCTGCTTCTCTGTATTCAAAAGTTATATCAAAAGCCCTGCCGGTGACCAGCTTTATACTTTCATCCTTCGGAGTATGTTCTATGAGATCCTCTCCGATAAATTCTAGGGATCCATCATCCTCATCCAGCTTATAAAGCTTGACCTTGCCTCCTGGCAAGGGAATGCCCAAGCCGGAATCCATGGTATTTTCAAACTCAACTATGATATCTGCTTTTTCATCGTATACATTCAGTTGATAGTATTTCTTATATGGTACATTGGAACCGCTGATTATGTTTATCTGCTTGGTCTGATTATTTTTCAATGTGGTGGGGCGAAGCAAGGTATACATGTGATAATCAAAAAAACTCTTTTCCTCAGCCATCGGCTCCTGAGCTTCAGCTGTCGTATACAGATATTCTCTCAATTCACCATATCTGTTGTATCCCCGAATACGGTTGACATCGCCGGCAATAAGCTTGATCTTGGCATTCTCGAAGGTTGCTCCGCTTTTGTTTTCAATCTCTGCCCATCCGGCAATATTCAATGTATTATCTAAAAGCTCAACTACATAATTGGCCATCCATTTAAAACCCTGGCTGAGATAAGAAACTTTAACGATCTCAGTCCTGCTGGGAGTTATTTTCCATACAAGTGCCGGTTTTACAAGGAGCCCTGACGGCAGGGACGGCAGCACAATCTCAGCCTGAGTATCAATATATATTTCTTTTGTTACAGTATCCTCCAAAACGCATTTAGCGCCTGATTCCACCGATAATAAACGGCACTTCTTTTTATCCCCGGTCTTTCTATCCACAAGCCATATCTCATTATCAATATACTTTTGGAGGAGTTTATCCCGATCAACCAGGTCATAATCGTAGTTAAACTCCAGCACATTCAAACCCTCAACAAGCAATGAATCGGTCTCTATACACTGGGCCACATCGGCAAAGACAAGTTCAGTCTCCTCACCGGTAAGGGATACCCTACGAACCTCCTTAACAGCTCCAAAGCCGCCATTATAAATAGTCAAGGATATTTCTTTTGTATCTGTCGAGGTGCAGACTTTTTCCATCAGTTTCACCTCCTGTATCTTTAACATAACTATCCAATGCATTCCGACAAAGGGCGTATCTGTTTATATGTCTGTACACTGTTTTTCTCTCCACGGAAGGCTGTGACTGCACCGTCCGGGCAGCAATCAGCCAGGCATATAACAAATTAGCAGTGGTATAAACAGCTTACAGCCTTTTATTCACAAAATCCCAGAAGTTCTGGCTGAACAGCTTTTGCACATCCCTGCGGATCTCACTTTCTTCAAGTTTCCACCCGGTTTCCAGCAAATCCTTGTACTTATCAAACAATACATCAGCTATTATCCTTCTTGAATGGGCCCATTTATAAATGAGCTGGTCCAGCACCCTGGCATCGGAATGCTGTGGGATAACACTTACACCTAAAAGCTCAAACCGCATACGGCTCATCTCCTCTATTAAGCTGGGATTGTTGAGGAACCACCAACAGCCAAAGATCATTAAGTTCCTGAATTTGCGTGCTACTACGCACAGTTCATGCTGATTCTCTCTCGACAGCATGGTAACCATAAATTTGTTATACGGATAATTGGCACACAGATATTCCACCGTTTCAATACTGCTCTTGCCCACCGAATCCCCCGCAAGCCCAAGCCCGGGATTAACAAGCTTTTTCACGCCTATCATCATTGCAAGGGGTATGTTAAACTCCCGGCACACCGGCAACACACACTCCTCTAAAATTACCGTCCTGCTCGAGTTCTCCGGAAATGCAAAAGACGGAGGCAGAGATACCGCCATGTACACCGCCTGCATACGGTTAGCCCATTCACTTAAAAAATGCCTTATCTCCTTAAGAGTCGTCGGATTCAATTCCTCCTCCACATCATAGCCCCATTTCTTAAGATTTGTCCATACCCGGTCCCATGCATTAAGAAGAGGATCAATGCGCAAGGCTGCTTTAAAGCGAGGATCAGACCTGTAAGATCCAAACCACACCTTTCTCTCATTATGATCAAAAGGATCGTTGGTCATTACCACTTCCCTGACCCTGGACAGTTCAAAAACATGATCCACATATTCTTCCATGGTTTTTTCAGAAAAATACCGACGATATGCATCTAAATCACGATTTCCCATATCCAGCCCAAGCCTGTTGAGCACTGTCAGCACACCCCGGCAGGCTTCGCTGTATGGGCTGTTGTCTAAAAACAGCTTCTTCCATATAAGATCAGCCTGCTCCTTTTTTGACATATCCCAAAAATTCTTATAGGGCATATCTATCCATCTGAACACCTCTGCCACCAGGTAATGATAAGTAAGCAGCTCATCAACTCCCCACAACAGCATATCTCCAAAGCAAGGGGCATACAGATGGGTATGTACATCTGTGATTCCCACCTCTGCTACAGCTGTATCTATCACGGTTTTTAATTTCTTCACACCTATTATGGTCATACGCTGTCACTCCTTTATACCTTTTCTTTATTTATGCTCACCGCTAACATTTGACTATAACGTAACACCATCCTTAAAAATTGCGATGTCACGATAATCATTTATCTCGTTTTTCGTCTTCCTTTTACCGGATGCCACATCTAAAACATATTCAAACAGCTGCTGCTTTATCACATTTAATCCCTTTCCCTCCAACAGGTCTCCGGCATTGAAATCAATCCAATTTTTCTTTCGTAGCGCCAGTTCAGTGTTGGAAGCAATTTTAACCGTTGGAACCGGCCCTCCCATAGGCGTCCCTCTGCCTGTAGTGAAGAGCACCAGCTGTACCCCCGCAGCAGCAAGGGCAGTCACTGACACCATATCATTTCCCGGACCACTCAAAAGATTCAGCCCCTGTCTTTCCACTTGAGATCCGTACTCCAAAACATCAACTACAATGCCAGTACCTCCCTTCTGGATACACCCCAGGGATTTCTCCTCCAATGTGGTAATTCCCCCTTCTTTGTTCCCCGGAGAAGGGTTTTCGTATATGGGCTGATTATACCTCATAAAATATTTCTTGAAGCCATTTATCATATCTACGCTTTTCTGGAAAACTTCCCGGGAAATACACCGGTTCATAAGGATATTCTCAGCTCCGAACATCTCCGGAACTTCGGTAAGAACAGCGGTACCTCCACGCTGGACAAGCATATCGGTAAATGCCCCGACAAGAGGGGTAGCGGTAATGCCAGAAAAAGCATCGGAACCGCCGCATTTTAATCCCACTTTAAGCTTTGATACCGGTATAGCACGACGTTCAGACCCTTCAGCATACTCAACCAGCTGCCCAAGCAGCTTTAACCCTTCCTCAATTTCATCATTGACGTCCTGAGCATTTAAGAATTTAACCCGATCTTCGTGGTACTTACCCAGTATCTTTTTAAATTCCTCAATATTGTTATTTTCACACCCCAATCCCAATACCAACACTCCTCCGGCATTGGGATGATGTACCAGCCCTCTCAGAATCCTCTGAGTATTGCGGTGATCTTCCCCCAGCTGAGAACAGCCGTAAGGATGTGGGAAAGCATAAATACCGTCTATATTCCGCACCTTGAATAAAGCATTAGCCTTTCTCGCCAATGTTTCAGCAAGACTATTGATGCATCCCACAGTGTTTATGATCCATATCTCATTCCTTACTCCTGCCTGACCGTCATCACGGAAAAAGCCATCGAAGGTTTCTCTACATTCCGTTTTCGCTTCCATTTCGCCAACGGAGGACTTATATTTATAATCCAGTAAGCCTTCCAGACCGGATCTGAGATTATGGGTGTGTACCCAGTCACCGGCAACAACATCACAGCTGGCACGTCCTATAGGATAGCCGTATTTCAAAATTTCCTCTCCCGCTTTTACCGGCTTTACTGCCAACTTATGTCCTTTTTTGATGGTATCCCGGACCCGTATTTCCTCATCCAGATACAGTATTTCCCCCGGTAGTAATGTATCCAGTGCAACCGCAACAGTGTCCATCGGGTGTATCTTTATAGCCCTGCTCACCTTTCTTTTAAACCTCCCCAAAATAGAGCTTTATTTTCCAGCAACATAAGTTTCACGGCCAACTCTGTTTCACAGCTGACTTTTATTGCACATCTGACTGTAGAGTTAGCTGAACCAAGATGAAAATAATGCACCACTTATTTGGTGCGGTACACATTTAAGCAGAAAGTGCGTACCACCGGCACGATTGCCTCATATTTATGCCCTGATGAGATTCCCGACAGCCGATTTCATACCCTGATTTAAGATATCATGTATATATCCGGCTACAGTTTCTCTCAGACCTTCTATGTTGTTTAAATCCTGTCCCCAGAATTCCTGTTTGGCAAGAACTCTGCTGCATAAGCCATTTATGTCACCGTGGTCCTGAAACTCCTTCCATGCCTGGGCAAAAAACTTCAGAACCTCCATGTCATCCTGTATCTCATAATATTCCTGATTCCGTCTGCCTAAAAGAACAGCTCCTCTGAAACATGTTCCCCGGTAAAATACAATAAGGGCTGCCAGAGAAAAGGTGAGTATTTTGGGGAGCTGCCCCTTACAATCCAGGTATTCCAACAGGGAAGGAAGCACTCTGACCTTCCATTTTGATACCGAATTTAAGGCAATACTTAACAGATAGTGTTTTATAAACGGGTTTTTAAATCTCTCCAAAGTATCTGCCGCAAAGCCTTCCTTTTCCTGCTCCGGCAGATTCAGAACCGGTACTATTTCATCAAAAAGTCCTCTGACGATAAATTTTCCCATAATCGGATCCTCCACAGCTTCCCTGACAGTATCCAAGCCGTAAAGATAAGCTGCCAAAACCATCATAGTGTGAGTTCCATTAAGCATCCTTACCTTTCTTGTCCTGTAAGGCTGCAAGTTGTCAGTCCATACAACATTAAGTCCGGCCTTGCCAAAGGGCAATTCCTTAGCAAGATGCCGGTCACCTTCGATAACCCACAGGTGAAATATCTCTCCGGTATCCAAAAGCCGATCCTGATATCCAAGCTGGGTAATAATATTCTGGGCATCCTCTTTTGGATATCCGGGAACTATTCGATCAACCAAAGTGTTCAAAAAGTAATTGCTGTTTTCCAGCCAGGCACAAAAATGCCCGCCCAGCCCCCATTCCCGGGAATATCTGAGCACAATTTTCTTAAGAGTATCGCCGTTGCGCTCAATTAGCTCACAGGGAATGATAATCATTCCCTTATCATATTGTCCGTCAAATCTTTTATATCGTTCATATAGAAAAGCAGTTACCTTTGCTGGAAAGGAAACGGGACATTCATCTGCCTTCATTTTTTCTTCAATGTATACAATCCCTGCTTCAGTGGTGTTTGATATCATAAACCTCAAATCCGGATTGGCTGCACATTCAAGAAAGTCATTCCAATGGGTATAGGGATTAATGCCGCGGCTTACCGAGGTTATAATCTCACTTTTCTCTATCAGACGACCGCCTTCAATTCCTCTCAGCAGCAGGGTATACAGGCCGTCCTGTTCATTGAGCATATCTATCAGTCCCTGTCTGATGGGCTGGACAATCACCACCTTGCCGCAAAATAAACCTTGCTTGTTCATCTCGTTGATCATCCAATCAACGAACGCTCTCAAAAAATTTCCTTCACCAAACTGGATAATCCTCTCGGGCATGTGATTTAAAGGCCCCACCTCAACTTTGTCCAAAACCCGCCCTTTCTTTTCCATAAACTGTTTATTCAGCCTTTCCATTCCCATAACAACACTCCTTCGGCATGTCCTCAGCCCAATTATAAACAAGGATCCAGCTTCTCAATTCCATCTCTTTAACCTGTTCCATATACTGCCCCATGCATTTATCCCACATCATCATTCTATTTTTCCAATGTTCCCCTGTTACTCAAACATTTCCCTGTAATTTGCCGTTATTCTTAACAGCTGCCCCTGATAACCAGTTCCGGAGTAACCATCATACTGGGTGGTACATCTTTGCCTCTCAGTACATCATACAGTATCTGAACCGCACCTGCTGCCATCTCCTCTACCTTGTTGTCCACCGTGGAGAGCTCAGGAGCAGTACACAGGGAAACCTGGGAATTGTTATATCCGATAACCGCCACATCCCGGGGAACCTTTTTCCCTGCCTCCTTCAGCTTTTTCAACACACCTGCTGCAATAACATCTTCACTGGTTAAAATGGCAGTATATTTCACATCTTCCCTGTCCAACCTTTCAACCCCTTCATAACCCCCCATGACTCCAGGCAGTACCTTTATAATACTGCTACTGCCAGGAATAAGCCCCTTTGCCTTCATGCCTCTTTTGAAGCCGCGAATTTTTGCCATGCCGCTGAAACTGTCGGCATCATACAGGTATACCATTTTCCGATGTCCCCTGGAGAACAGCAGTTCCACAGCCTTATAGGTACCTGTTTCATCGTCGCATACAATTGAATAAATATTTTTGCCGGTTAAATCGCCATTAAGCATTACCACCGGCACCTGATGGGCTGCATCGTATATATGTTTGTTGTTTGACTTTTCTCTGAATACCGAACCCACCAGAATAATACCATCAACCTTTTTCTGCAGCATTATCTTCATATACTCTCTCTTGTTCTCTATTTCCAAGCCGGTGTTGCATAGAATAACATTGTATCCCCATTTTCTGAATTTTTGTTCAATGGTATATATGGCACTGGCATAATAGGAATCTCTCACATCGCTGGTCAACACACCAATTGTATTGGTAGCTCTTTTGACAAGACTCCGGGCAATGGCATTCGGAGTATATTTAAACTCTTTAAGCACTGCTTCAACCTTTTCTCTGGTCTCGGGTTTTACGTTCGGGCTGTTATTCACCACCCGGGAAACTGTTGCAATGGATACTCCGGCTTTTTTGGCTATTTCATATATATTCATAAACCCAGCATTATCCTCCATATTGTTATGTAAACGCTTACATATTATTGTAAAAAAAGAAAGAGGATGTATAAATATTAATCGCTCACCAGCTTAACAATAGCCGGTTCATCCTCTTCTATCTGACTAAATCTTCCTACATCAGGATTATCAAAGAAATTATCGTGCTGGTCGTCATTTGCAGTGGATACCTCACCCACAATGGCATACTCCGATTCAGCCCAAAAAGAATGACGCACTCCGGGCTCCATGGTGATTCTTTCTCCGGAAGAAAGAATCAAGGGTTTCCCTGTGGGGATGTCGGTTTCCACGCCGTTGACCTGAAGCCTTATAGTATCATTGTCCCCCTCCAACTGAACCGCTAATTTTCCCCATCTGCAAATAATATCCTCTTTCTTGGATGCATGATAATGAGTAGGGGTTACCTGATTTTTTTTGACATACATGATCTTCTCACAATACTCAGGTTGCTCGGTTAAATTGACCAGCGTTAGCCCAATCTTGTCAAAGTCCCCCAAACCGAAATCGGTAACATCCCATCTGGGATTGGGTGGAAGTGTCCATCCGTGCCTCTCAAAGGCATCGGTCGCTTCTCTGACTATGGCATTTATCTGAGAACGCTTCATGTTTATACCTCCTTCTTCTTTATATTAAAATTTCCTTTTAGGCATAGAATTAAATAACTTCTCAATGCTTTGGATATCCTTCATGCCTTCGGTAGCACTGACATCAGAGAGACAACAGGCTGCTGCCGCTGTTCCCACTGCGAGAGCTTTTTCCATATCCCATCCTTTATATATGGAGTACAGCACCCCGGCACAAAAGGCATCACCGGCTCCGACGGTTCCCTTAATATATCCCGGCGGCAAATCCAGCGATGACTGTCTGTATCGCTTGCCTTCGGCGTCCATAGCAACTGCCCCTTCCGGAGCATGAATAACCACCCAATCATGGACCCCCATCTCAAAAAGAACGCTGCACATCTTTTCCAGATTATCAGGTATAAGAGCACCTTCTGAATCTCTTGCCGGAATTTGGGTAGTCAAAGAAGCCTCAACCTCATTGATGATGCAGTAATTGGTATATTTAAGACTGGGAGGTACGATCCTGGAAAATCTGTCACTGTTTTCGCTTACCACATCAATAGAGGTTTTTATTCCTCTGCCCTGGGCAGCTGCAAGAGTCCGGGCAAGCACAGTGCCGTATTCTTCATCGTGTGAATCCAAAGCATCCAAAAGCAATATGTATCCTACATGTAGCAGTGGAACATTTATTCTGTCAAAATCAAAATGCTCAATACTCAGTAGGCTGTTAGCCCCCCTGTAATGGAAAAAAGTCCTCTCTCCCGTTGACTCCACCGTCATAACATCAGTAAAAGAAGTATTTGCCGCTTCAGTCCTTCCAAGCAAGCTGGTATCAACATTATGCTCCTTTAGAAGCTTCTCAACATATTCCCCATCCTCATCGGAACCGACAAGGCCTATGGCCTGGAGTTTAAGGGTCGTATCCATCTTTGCAAGATCGATCAAAACGTTGGTTACCGCACCACCAACTGATTTTTTTATGGATGAAATCGACGATAAATTGCCCTGCTGGGGATAACTATCAATAAGCTTAACATAATCAACAACCAGATTGCCAGCTACTGCAATGCCTGCCTCATTCATTTTCATACCTCCTATTTTTCCGATTATCAGTTTAATATATTCGATGCGTCTCATCAAAAATCCTTCTAACGCAACGGACAAATATTGATGTTAATCACCTGTTTTTTATCACCACATTCTTGTAGCCATATGCCCCATTACTCCGTTCTTGTAGCTATATCGCCCATTATCCTGCCCATTTAGTTTTAGTTTCAGCAGGCTGCAGATGTATCGTTCCAATATCTTCTATACCCTGTTCAGCCGTATTGAAACCATTATTGCAATTGCAGACCGATTCAGCAATCTCATATTTTACTAAAATCTGCCCCGGTAGGCCCATAATCCCAAAGCCGGATTGCTTATATAAAAGATCCTCTCATCGTTATCCAGTATATTAAAGCCATCCTTCAGCTTCTCAGGATTATACAATGAATAAGCCTGCTTAAGATCCATATATTTAAAATTAACTCCTTCCACCTCTTCCCGGGTTAAATGACCCGGTGCATAGGTAATGGCAAAGCGCCCATCCGACGAACCGTGTATAAGATGGGCTGCCACCGATTGGTTTTGCTGAAGATCAGCCTGCTCCCTAAACAGTTTTAACACCCGTTCACGGCCTACATAGCCGTATTTTCGTATCAACCGATCATTATCCCTGTCCTCACCAAACTGTCGAACCCCGGGAGCCAGCACTATCAGCTCACCGCCATCAGCTATTGCCATACGTGTTCTGTAAATGGCTTTGTTACCCAACCAGGTGCTCTTGAATTCCTGAGGTTCAAGATACACGACAACCTTGTCAAGAGGCTTATCGAGAAACTGCATATTTTTCTCCCGGCTCAAAGCTACCGCCTCTTCAAACAACCTTCTTTCCCTTCCGATAAACAGGCCGTGAATTAACACCCTGTCATCCCGATGGATGGTCACCGTAAGTATATACATCAATGGAAGATTCTTTGCAAAATGCTGTTCGGCATAGTCAAATACCTTGCGTACCGGGGTATGATCCCGGCCCATTATTCTCTCCATGCCATATATAGCGCCCAGCATATGGGTCTGATTTATCATGTTGTATCCACCACAGCCGACAAACACGTTTTTGCTGTAATTGGCCATACCCACTACTTCATGAGGTACCACCTGACCAATGGAGATAATAAGATCATAATTTCCTTCTATCAGTCGCCGGTTTACTTCCACATGAATAGGTTCTTCCATCAATCCCTCAGATATCTCTCTGATAAATTCAGCAGGGATTTCCCCTATTTTAACCACATCATCCCGCCAGTTATGTACAATAAAGCGTTCTTTCGGGATTCCTTCTCCAAAAAAAGCAGTGCGTTCATCATCACTCATGGGCATATGGGTGCCCAGTGCCGGCATGACATCCACCAGACAGGTACCTCTTAGCATGCTGTACAGTGTCGCCGTAATTTCCCCTGCCCCCGAATGGGCCCGGGTAAAATCAGGAGGCAAAAGCAGCACCTTTCTTAAGTTTTTCTTATGATTTTCCAGAGCTTTTTCAAGAGCAGAACGGATTTCTCTGCTGTCCAGACCTTTATCACCGGTCGATTTCATTACAATTCCTTCCATAACCTATTCACCTCCATTGGCAGTTTTCTGGTACCAGTCCATGTATCTCTCAAATCTGGCTCTATATATTTTCCCCAATTTTTCATCAGGGATAATTGTCTCACCAGGTTCCGGCTGAAATTCATTCATATTCTCTATTGCACCAACAGCTTTCAAAGCCACCACCACTGCTCCCATTGTAGAAGCGTGTTCAATCTTTGATGTGGATATCTCCCGCTGAAATATATCAGCCGCCATGCGGAGCCACAATGGTGAATTCTCTATACCTCCCGATATGCTAATTTCCATCGGAGTACCTCATACCTTTGACAGAGCGATATAGCATTGATAAAGTTTAAACAGTATTCCTTCCAGTTTGTAATAATGAAGATCACCTATTCCATGGTGAGCCTTTACATCAAAAAAACCGCCGGTTCTGCCATCATCCCATCCGGGACAGCGTTCCCCGTACAAAAAGGGCAGAAACACCGGAGCATCCTCTCTGACGGTGCTGGCAGCCAGCTCATCCAGCATCCGGTAATCCACTTTGCCCAGATTGGCCTTGTTAACAAACCACTCAACACAATTGCCGGCTCCCGAAATTGCAGCTCCTGCCAGCCTTTTCCCCTCAGCCGCGTAATAGCACCAGGTAGAGGGCTGCCGGGGTAAAAGAGGAACTTTACTGGCCAGCCTGATTGCTCCGCTTGTACCTACCGACATGGTCATAATTCCTTCTTTCAAAGCACCGGCCCCCACCTGGTTTAAAGCACCGTCGGGACCCGGAAGCGCTACCGGCGTCCCCGGCTTTAGTCCCAACTCCCCTGCGGCCTCATCTCCCAGTGGAGCAGTGTGCTCCAGATCATAAATTGGCGCAAGCTGGGATTTTTTAATCCCCGCAAAGTCCAGTATCTCCTGATCCCACTCCAGGGTATGTATATTCATAAAACCCGTGCCCGAAGCAACACTTGCAGAGACAGCCACCTCTCCCGTCAGTTTTTCAAAAATGTATTCCGCTTGTGAAGACAAATAACCCTCCGGGTCAAACTCCTGATGCCGGTTCTGCCTGGCATGAATGTATTTCCATACCGGATATATGCTGTGTACCATACATCCCGTCTTCCGGTAAAACCACAGTTTCAGTTCCTCATCCCTGCGATACCGATGGGCAGTTGGAGCTGCTTCAGTATTGGCCCAGGTTTTAATCCTTCCTATAGGTTTACGATGCCGATCCAGAAGAAGCAGGCTGTGCCATGTGCTCCCCACACCAATCCCATCGATAGTACATCCCACTTTCTCAACAACATTTCTGGCACACTCTATGAGAGCCCGGTAAACTCCTTCAGGTTCCTGGGAAACCACATCGTTCACTCTGCTCCTGTATGGTGTGCTGCATACCCCTCTGATCCCTTTATCCACGGAAAAGATCATTGCCTTGGCTGAGGAAGTACTTGCCTCTATGGCAAGAACATTCATGACTTCCTCCTCCTTTCACTACAGCTGATTTGAAAATTGGCTAACATAAATCATCGGCAGCCGAGTTATGTACTCATCAATCTGTTTTAAATATAATCAAAATATTGACCAACCAGAGTCAATACCATGACCTCTATACCCCTGCAAATGCCGAAAAACCACCATCTATAGGTATCACCACACCGTTGACAAAGGACGAGGCATCAGAAGCCAGCCAGATGACAGCTCCTACCAGCTCTTCAGGCTTCCCGTACCGACCCATGGGTGTGTTTTTCTTGATGGCTTTCCCTCTTTCGGTATCCTGTCCGGTTTTTTCGTCCACCAGCAAAAAATAGTTTTGCTGGGTAAGAATGAAGCCCGGTGCTATGGCATTAACACGGATGCTGGTTGAATAATTCTGGTTTATGTACACCGCAAACCACTGAGTAAAGTTATTTATGGCCGCTTTCGCCGCACTGTATCCCACAACTCTGGTCAAAGGAGTCAATGACGACAAGGAAGAAATATTGATTATGCTGCCACTGCCCTGTTCAGCCATCACTTTGCCGAATACCTGAGTGGTTAAAACCGTTCCAATAAAGTTTAGGTCGAACACCCATTGGAGGGCTTCCAGGGGTATATCGAAGAAGCTCATATCATCGCTGGTGGTGGCTTCCTTTTTATTGCCACCTGCTCCGTTAATCAGAATATCAACCGGCCCGAACTCTTTGAGAACTATATCCCTGGCATTGATAATGCTATTCCTGTCAAGGACATCGACCTGGACTCCCATGGCCTTGCCCCCAATAGCATTAATATCTGCCGCCACTTTCTCAGCCTTATCACCCAGCAGATCCAGTACCGCAACACTGACTCCTCTCTCAGCCAGTTGTCTGGCCATCTCGCTACACAGTATACCAGCTGCTCCGGTGATAACAGCCACCTTTCCTGTTAAATCAAAACTCACTCCCATTTCGTGTTTTACCCCCTTATCTTTTATTATAACTGTATTAAAAACCACAAAACTCATCTTTTCCTGTGATACTGACATTGGCATGAATCATCTTATCGAAGCTGGCTATAATCCAGAAGACTATATTGCCAAGTTAACCTTTAATCCATTCGGTGTGGAAACTCCCTTGCCTATCCACCCTCTCATATGTATGAGCACCGAAGTAATCCCGTTGAGCCTGAATAAGGTTGGCCGGCAGCTTTTCCCGACGATAGGAGTCATAGTAGGCTAGAGCAGAACTGAAACAGGGGACCGGAATTCCGTGCTGAACCGCAAGACTTATCACTCGTCTCCAGCTATCCTGGGACTTATGTATAATCTCCCGAAAATAGGGGGCAAGAAGCAAGTTGGCAAGATCCGGATTGCTGACATAAGCCTCTTTTATTCGATCCAGGAACTGGGCGCGTATGATGCACCCTCCCCGCCACAGCAAGGCTATATCCCCCAGTCTGAGATTCCAGTTATACTCACGCGAAGCCTGCGTAAGCAGATCGAAACCCTGTGCATATGAACAGATTTTGGAGGCGTACAGGGCTTTGCCAATGTCATCCACCAGCTTTTCCTTATGTTCAGCCAACTTAATTTCAGGCCCTTTGAGCACTTTGGATGCAGCTATACGCTGTTCTTTAACAGCTGACATAAAGCGGGCAAAAACTGCTTCGGCAATGGTAGGGATAGCAGCACCCAGTTCAAGCCCTTCCTGAGAGGTCCATTTACCCGTACCCTTCTGGCCTGCCCGATCCAGTATTACATCCACCAGCGGCTGTCCGGTCTCTTCATCAATTCTTCCAAGTATATCTGCTGTTATCTCTATCAAATATGAATTAAGCTGCCCTTTGTTCCACTCCTGGAATACAACCTGCATATCTGCCGCTGAAAATCCCAGCAGTTCCTTCATAAGAAAATAAGCCTCACTGATAAGCTGCATATCTCCGTACTCAATACCGTTATGCACCATCTTCACATAATGCCCGGCACCGTCAGTTCCTATATAATCACAGCAGGGAACTCCATCGATTTTTGCCGATATGTCCTTAAGAATCCTCCCTACCTGTTCCCAGGCTTCTTTGCTGCCACCCGGCATGATACTGGGGCCTTTCAGTGCTCCTTCTTCACCGCCTGACACTCCAACGCCCATAAAATGTATACCTCTGTCTGCAAGTTGCTGCGCTCTCCTTATGGTGTCTTTAAAATAAGAGTTTCCGCCGTCCATTACTATGTCACCCTCGTCAAGAAGGGGGATTAGCTGATCGATTACGCCGTCTACCGGCCTTCCTGCCTTTACCATAATCATAATTTTCCGGGGCCGGGCCAGGGATGAAACAAAGTCCTCCAAAGTATATGTAGCTACAATCCTCTCCTTTCCCTTAGCAACGCCGGATATAAATTCCCTGGTTCTCTCAGCAGTCCGATTGTACACTGAAACTGAGTATCCCTTGCTTTCCATATTAAGCACCAGGTTCTGCCCCATAACTGCCAGCCCAATTAGTCCGATATCGGATAGTTTCATAGTATGACAGCTCCTTTCCTTATCCGGTTTCTTTAACCCTATTATTCAGTTTTTCCATTAAATGTTCTGTAATCCCTCTCCGCTGCTGTTATGCTTTGAACTTTTTTGGTCTTACCGCAATCGAAGGTCTTGTTAAATTAAGAAGAACAACCTGTCTGAAAAAATATATACTGTGCATTCGAGCCAGAAAAACACAAAAGCACACAAACAGCAAAAACATGAAATGTAAGCGTTTACATTTAGTGTAGCATAAGTAGATGCTGCCGTCAATATACAGTCGTTTATCTCCACTCCACAATTTCTTCTAAAGATTTTCTCGGCCTCATTCCTGTCGCTTCATCCGGAACCACCAGTGAGACAACAGCCATTAAATTTTCGTCTCTTCCGAAGTATTGCACCAACTCTTCATATGCATAGTATATATCACAGTTCCAAAGGGAACCCAGTCCAATCTCAATGGCTGCCAACATCATATTTTCAATGCAGGCTCCAATGGATTAAGCGCAAGCTGTAATTATTTCCCCGGCACCCAACCCCGTTATAAATTACGGTGTCACAGATGTACCGTCGGGAGTACGTGCCACAGTCCATTTTATCACCCTGTTCTCGCAGGGATATTTTGCCGCTTTTTCTTCGTCTATATCTATACCCAGACCCGGTTTGTCATTGGGATACACATACCCTCTTCCAACTTCAGGGGAACCCGGGAAAACTTCCGCCAGTGGTTCGCTTATGGGTGTCCACTCCTGTACCCCGAAGTTGCGACAGCATATATCAAGATGAACGTTAGCAGCGTGTCCTACCGGTGAAACATCTCCGGGTCCATGCCATGCAGTACGTATTCCAAATGCCTCACATAAGGCAGCAAGCTTTCTGGCAGGAGTTATTCCTCCTATGGCACTTATGTGTACACGTATAAAATCTATCAGTCGGTTTGATATAAGGGGCATCCACTCAGCCGGATGGACAAAAAGTTCACCCATTGCCAAGGGTACGGCACACTGATTTCTGATCGTCTCAAACCAGCTTATCTGTTCCGGCGGCAGCGCATCTTCCAGGAAAAATAACCTGTACGGTTCAAGATTCTTAGCTAGCCTTACCGCTTCGATGGGCTGTAATCTTTCATGTACGTCATGCAATAGTTCAACTTCAAAACCGATTTTGCTCCGTATATGATCGAACAGCCTGGGAACACTCATCGCATAGACATCTGGATCATAGTAGGCTCCGGGAGGAGCATTCTCGGGCGATACCAACTTCTCAATCCTGCCACCGTATCCACCCATCTGGCAGCGAATATAGCGGTATCCCTCTTCCATAAATTTTCGTACATTATCCTCTACCTCATTGACATCGCGTCCATCAGCATGACGGTATACTGCTGCACCCTCACGGCATTTACCTCCAAGAAGCTGGTATACCGGCATACCGGCACGTTTGCCTTTTATGTCCCACAGAGCCATATCCACGCCGGATATAGCATTGTTGAGAACCGGCCCGTTCCTCCAGTATGAATTAACCATACAGGTATGCCATATGTCCTCTATATTGTCAACATCTTTTCCCACCAGAAACGGCTTTAAATAATCCTCAACCGCACTTTTTACCGATAAAAATCTCTGCGTAAAGGTTGCACAACCTAAACCGTATAATCCGGGTTCGGAAGTTTCAACCTTTACCACAACCAGATTGATCCCGGCAGGTGCGGTAAGTATAACACGTATATCCCTTATCGTCACCTTAGACATGATTATTACCCCTTCCCGTTAATCTTATACTTGGGCTCCGACTGCCAGAAACTCCAGCATTTCGTCACCGGTATTCCTGATCTCGTGAACCTGGTTTACACCGATATATATTATGTCCCCATCCCTTATTGGCTGCACTTCATCGTCAATCCTTATTTCACCTTTGCCTTTTATTATGTAATATACTTCCTCATGGTCATCATGGGCATGGGGATGGTAGGACAATGACGGCTGCAGACATGCTCTTGCTATATACATCATACCTTCCATACAGGCTGATGGATCATTCTCATCCTTTAAGGACTGACCGGACAGCAGCCTCCAGTCTATGCCTGCATCGTGGACTATTGTTGGGCGAACATTTCTCCAGTTAACTTTTATCATTACTCATTCCTCCCATATAAATATATTTTTTATTATCCTCAATAGCTGCCATATACCACAGGATTTGCAGCCATTTTAGACATCTCTCATCCCATCTTCCAAGTCAACCCTTCTTAAACGGCCCCAACCTTCGTATAATCGCCGGGCATTCTTTTCCTCAGGCATTCCAGGCAGTATCAGTCCCCCGTCCACCTTTAATACTATACCGGTTATATACGAAGCTTTATCAGATACAAGCCAGGCAACAGCATTTCCAATATCCTCAGGTGTACCCATTCTGCCCAAAGGAATCTTATTTCCCAGGTATGTATAAAATTCACTTACTTCATCTCTGACAACAGTTGCTCCGGGTGCAACACAGTTGACCCGGATACCGTAGGTAGAGAGCTCCAAAGCTATAGATTCAGTGGCTCTCGCCAATGCAGCTTTTGTAGCACCATATATAAAATCGTTGGGATAAGCCCGGATACCTCTGGTAGAGGTTATATTGACTATATTCCCTTTTATACCGTTTTTCACCATATGTCTGGCAGCAGCATGTATGGCCAGCAACGGCGCCTTAAAGTTCAAATTTATAAGATAGTCAAATTTGTCCTTATCCATCGAAAGAACTTCATCCCGGGAAGATACACCTGCATTGTTGACCAATACATCAAGCCTGCCCAGATCTCTTACAGCATTATTTACTATTTTTTCGGGCACATCGGGATTTTGCAGAGAAGCTTGGTACACAAAACACCGCCGTCCGTATTCTTTTTCGATATGATGAGCTACTTCTTCAGCCTTTTCCTTTTCCTTCGCATAGGTTATTGCAACATCATATCCTTCCCGGGCCAATACATTGGCAATACCCTTTCCTATACCCCGACTGCCTCCTGTCACAAGTGCTGTTTTTTGTTCTGAGTCTTTCATATGAAATATCTCCCTTCTAATCCATTGCTGTGTTTTCTCGATCAGCATCTTATCCGCCGCTCAATCACATTAACCGCTCTTTTTTTGGTATCTTTCCATCCTGTCCAATGAGTAAACCAAATCCATAGCGAAGTATATTAACAAAAATTAAGCACCTATATGAAATTTTTTTAAGATAACAATCACATTTGACGAGCCCTGGTTTGTGTATGAACTGCTTCTAACAGATATAACGACTTGATGAATAAAGTATCTTCTGCCACTGTCCAGCCAAAATCAGCCTGATAAAAACATATGATTGCTGATGATTACAACAACTATAATAGATAATATCAGAAAACAATTATTTAGTAAACAGGACACTGGTATATATTTTGAAGTATAACCTCCAACTGCTTCAACAGGTCTGATCAGCATCCGCTAAATCAGATACAGAAGAGCCAATGTCTCCGCATGGATGCATATGGACTTTGACATATCCGTGATGGGCATATTCTACTGCCGGCTTCTGAATGCCTTAAATGGAAAGACAGTAAGTAAGGGCTGTAAAAGGCAACTGCCACCTTACCCTTAACAGCCCTTACAATAACAATATATATTTCCGTCAGAGCCATTGTTATGCTTCAGCTTATTATTCAGCTTCGGCTCTTACTTCCTCCCGGCTTTCAGATTCAGACCATACACTTAATAAAACACCGGTGGTACAAAAATTGTGGTAAAATTTGTATTATACTTTTATAATCTCTCCATCCTTAAGTGCGTAAATAGCACCATCTATCTCAGCCCGTGCGACTTCATCCTCCGCTGGTGTTAAATCCACGGTCTTTGAATAATGTTTAAGTACGTCATTCAACAGTGCCCTGAAAATCCCCGGATCTTTAAACAAGGCTTCAGGATCGTCCTCAAAGCTGACTGGCCCGCCGTAGAATATAGCTGTTCCTTTACCCTCTTTTCTGTAAAATGCTGCGCTGGTTTTCTTTATTTCCATGTCAGAATATCCAATCATTGGTTTGGTGTGTGATAGCAATATAGTATCAGGCTTTAAACCTACCCAGGATTCCCTTGACGTATAACTTTGAAGTTTGGAAAGCTCCGGAAAATCCTCATTGTTTTGAATGTGCTGCGTACAAATTCCCCATGTTTCCTCTGAATCAGGCAAAATGCCAAATATCTCGTTATATTCATCTACGCAATTCATTTCCAGATCTTTCATCAGTCCAACTGAAAGAACAGTGCCTCCTTCTTTGACCCAATCACAAATTTTTAGCAAAACCTCCCTGGTTGTAAAGCCTGGGAAAGGTATTATGAGAAGTTTATGCCGCGACAAAACTCCATCCATGATCATTTCCTCATTCACCGGCATACAGTTTGTCCTCTTCCTTATATATGACAGAGCATGTTTTGTATTATCCGGCATTCCTCCATGGTAAGCAGCATAATAGTTGGGCCAGAAAAATGCGACGGATTCGCCGGTTTTACGTTGTTTTATCAAGGGAAGATACTTTTTAACCGCTTGGGCCGATGGACGGTAATTGTTATCTTTATCAAACAGATTGCCATAATAATGAAATATCTGATTATTGCCATACGCTGCCGAACCAAATATCCTGGCTACCACACCCTTATCAGTCATAGGACCGACAGGCTCTAATCCCAGATATGCACCATAGAAATCGCAAGCACTCTTGGTATAAGCTGTTCCAAAAAAGTTATCGTAGAATTTATTTCCTTCATTTGTCAGCCTTATACCACATCCATGTTTGGCAGCAACTCTTGCCTGAGAGCTGAACAATGAACCATGTTCGGGTTCTTCATTACCCCCTGTGCAAAGATAAACAGGTGTGTCGGGGAAATACTTTCTGCATTCAACAAGCCAAAACTCTGAATATTCAGTCATGGAATCCCGGTACCAATCCAACATATCAAAATAAGCTGTTCTGGATGGTGCACGATGTGGCAAAAAAGGATTAATGTCTTCCACTGACTGATAACTAGTGCGCCATGCCTTGTTTAATGCTTCAATATAAGTATATTTCTGTTTAAGCCATGTTCTGAAGCTTTGTTTAGCATCTTCGCCTCCGCACCAGTATCCTCCATGAGTATGATATGCCCCCGGCCAGTTTCCTGTAACAGGAAATATAGCCTCTCCATAATCACCACATATGCCGGGCTGTATGGATTCTAATACACCTTTCGGAACATAGTGCTCAGCGAATGCCTGCAAAACTCTTGATATTTCTTCCCTGAAATATGGATTCCAAATACTTTCAATAGGAGAATATTTATTATGTTCAAGACAATACAAGCCTCTGTGTTTGTCAGAATCTAACCACCATTGAGGAGCAGCATATCTTGGTCCCATAAGTATAAAAGGAACAAATTTAAGCCCCGCTTCCTCTATCAATTCTACCTGTCCATCGTAAAAACTCCAGTCAAATTTACCTCGTGCATGTGGCTCAAAATTTTTCCAAAAAACGTATATTTGAACAGAGGTTACACCTATATCTTTTAATTTTTTTAACGCATCTTTTGCGGCGCCGCTTTCAAATGGAACACCACAAACAACAATTTCGTGTGACATAAACTTAACCTCCTCATGTAAATTTTAATAAAAAGAGAAGGAAGAGAGAGGTTATACCATTCCCCCTCTTCCCCCTGATAATTCAACAATTGCTTTTACTTCATACAGTTATCTGTAATCACGGCCAGTGTATTCATATTTTAGAATGGGTTTGCTCTTATCAGTTTGGATAGCATTGACTTCATCTATAATCTGTTGTCCGCCAGCATTGAGCCAGTTTTGTACCGCTTCATCAAACAAAGACAACGGTGCATTGGGATCGATTGCTATCTTTTCCTGCATAGGTGTCAGATATTGCTGTTGTATTTGCGAACCTTTTTCGCCACCGGTTTCAGAGTAGGTATTGCGGTTATAGTCCGGATATGTATTGGCAGCCATATCTTCAAACATTTTTCGTATCATATCCACTTTATCCTCTAGTCCGTTAGCTTTATATACATCATAAAATGCTTTCCAATCCTGGCCCAGAGTAGGTATAGTATCATCACTCTTTAGCGGGAACCCGAAAGGCTCTACATTGGGACCCTGGAAACCAGGTTTACGTTCTTCATCCTGAATGGGTATTTTCTCACCATTTTCATCTACAGTATACATTTCGCCTTCTACGCCCCACTTCATAAACTCATAGCCTTCAGTATATACCCAGTTGAGGAATTTAAAGATATCATCAGCCTTATCCTTAGCACTTGCTGCTATGCTGAATCCTCTGTCAAAGCCTGATAACCCTCTTGCACCCATGCGACCGCGGGGACCTTCCAATAACGGCATTACTCCTACTTCAGCTTCAGGATCTATTTTTTTCAGTTCAATTGTCCAAGTCAAATATCCGCCCCAATGGCCTACTATTACAGCAGCCTGACCGGCCATAAATTTGTCTGCACCCTGCTTTCCTTTAGCTATTAAATAGTCAGGATCTATGAGATTTTCTCTGCGCAACATTTGAAGCCATCCAAGAAACTCCTTGGCATTCGGCGTTATATCAGAAGGCACAATTTTTTGCGGATTATCAGGATTTGGATCATCCGGATCCGGTACCCAGGAACCCATTACATAACCAAAAGCTGTACCTACCTCTTTAAAGTACCATAAGGTATATTCATGAGCTGTCAATGGTACTGTATCGTTTTTTCCATTGCCGTCAGGATCGCTGTCTCTTATTATCTTTAACGCTTCAACTAACTCATCAATAGTAGTTGGTTCCGGTATATTCAATTTATCAAACCAATCTTTGCGATAATATAGAGGAAATGGAACCCATGGAGCCAATGGCATAGGGAAGAAATAATGCTTGCCATCAGGTGATTTTACTAAGTCCCATAAATAATCTGATATAGCATTTTTAACAGCAGGATACTTTTCCAAATACTCATCTAATGGCAGAAATGCACCTTGCTCAATCAGATCATGAGCTACGCCCCACTGGGGACCTGCATGCCATACCACATCAGGAATATTTCCACCAGCTATCATGGTAGGAAATTTTGCTTCATAATCAATTACCGGAACAATAATCGATTCAATCTCTACATTTGCTTTTTCAAATAAGATCTTCTCATAATCAGAACCTTTTTCGTGTGTCGCCGGACCCCATACTGGTCGCATGTAAGTAAATTTTACGGGATAAGGTAATTGAGTAGAAAGAGTTGCTTCTTCCGGTTCAGCTTCTTGCACCTGTTCATCGGCTGGCTGTTCTGATTCTTCCTCTGCCGGGGTTTGCTCCACTTCATTACCATCATCTGTCGCGGGTGAAGCAGAACAAGCAGTCAGAATTCCCGTTATTAGAAAAATGCATGCTATGAATAAGCACAACAGTTTTTTTGACATGTAAACACCTCCGATAAAGTTTATTTTTTGTGCCACATCGTACCAGTTACATTTCATTTAATTAATCATATACACCCCCTTTGTTATAAAATAAATTTTTATTCATCCTTTAATGGCACCTATCATAACACCTTGGACAAAATACTTTTGTATGAAAGGGTATACTAATAATATAGGAACAGTAGCAAAAACAATGGTAGCAGCTTTTATATTTTCAGGATTAACGAAGCTTTCCCTTGCCTGCTCCACCGTGCCCATGTTCTGAAAATTATTATCCACAACTATCGATCTGAGCAATAACTGCAGCGGCCATTTAGTATTATCATTTATATAGAACAATGCTCCAAAAAACTCATTCCAGTGTCCGACGGCATAAAACAAGCCTATTGTCGCAATGGCTGGCATAGAGAGGGGTAATATAATATTCCATAATACCAATAAATCATTTGCTCCATCAATTCGCGCCGAATCCTCAAGCTCAACGGGAACACTCCAGAAGTAATTCCTCATCAATATCAAATTAAATGGACTGACAAGAGTAGGAAATATAAGTGCCCATATACTGTCTATCAGGCCTAACCTGTTAACTACAATATACGTGGGAACTATACCTGCATTAAACAACATGGCAAATACTATAAATCCCATCAGCCACTTGTTGCCCGGTACATCAGTTTTAGATAAACCATACGCTGCAGTTATAGTCATAGCGAGATTCATGGCTGTGCCCACTACTGTTACAAACACGGTTATCCCAAAGGATCTAAGCAATGTTGGAGTTTGAAAGATATACCTATAGGCTTCATAAGTAATTTCTTTTGGCCATAATAACAATGGATATTGATTTATTATATGAGTGGGACTGAATGAACGTGCCGCAACGCTTATAATAGGCACTATAGTTACAAGGCCTGCCAGGAACAGCAGCAGGTATATTATAATATCAGCCCATAGCGGGTTGGCCATCAGTTTATTATAATAGCTTTGCCTTTTTTTGCCGACAATTCTTTCTTGTATTTCACCTATTTTATCTATATTTACATTGTAACTCATCCTTTTATTTCCTCCTTGTTACCAAATAGAGTATTCTCCTGTCCGCCGTATAATGCTGTTTGATGTGTATATTAATATAAAACCTGTTATCCCCTTAAACAATCCTACAGCTGTTCCAAGACTATATTGGGCGCTTTGAAGACCTATTCTGTATACAAAAGTATCAATTATATCGGCAACCTCATATACAGATGCGTTGTACAACACAAAAATCTGATCAAAACCAGCATTCATTAAACCACCTAATGCCAGTATAAACATAACTATTATAGTTGGCCGTATACCCGGCAAGGTAATATACCATATTTGTTGGCGTTTTTTTGCACCATCTATTATTGCTGCTTCATATAATTGCGGGTCAATTCCTGATAATGCTGCTAAATATACTATAGCTCCAAAGCCGAACCCTTTTAAAATATCACTTATTATAAGCATGGGGCGGAAATACTTTGTAGACGTGAGTATTTCTATTGGTTGCAATTCTAACGCTCTGAGAAATGCATTTATGACACCAGTAGGTTGAATAAATGTAAGTATTATACCTCCGTATACCACCCAGGACAGGAAATGCGGAAAATATGTCACTGTTTGAATAATACGTTTATACCAGGAATGCCGTACCTCATTTAACAGCAAAGCAAATATGATTGGAACCGGAAAACCAAATATTATACGATATACACTGATTAAAACTGTATTACGCAATAATCTTACAAAATCAGGGGAGTTAAAAAATTCTCTGAAATGTTTAAAACCTACCCACGGACTGGCATGTATTCCGGAAAATATTTTAAAATCTTTAAAAGCTATACTCAAACCGTAATATGGAATGTAACTAAATATGAAGAAGTATATTAACGTTGGGATTATAAGTAAGTAAATGCTGCGCGCTTTCCATATTCGTTTGCCCAGATCATTGTATTTCCCTGGGGACTTAGCAGATATATTTCCCAGATTGTTGGTGCTTTTTGACATTAATATTTATACCTCCTATCTCAATAAAAATTATTTTGCTTCCGATAGATTTTGACCTATTAGAAGCTAAAAATAGTTTAATATAATTCTAAGGCACGTTACCAGCTAAATATGTACGGCCTTGGAAGTCCAATTTATTGGAGCTATAACAACTTAATAAACTTTAAAAGACGAGATAGATTATATAATGCATATATTAATTTGCTTATTATATACACAAATAGAAATTAATTATCTGCTTGCTTACATGAATAGCTGAATATGATGCTATATCTATTTATATATTTTTTGTTAAATTACGTCTACATCAGGTACCATTTCTTGTGAAAAATCAAATTATATCATCTCAAAATTATCAAAAAACAGCACATTAAATTGTCCTTTAACACTCACGTCAGATTAAGTAATTTGATTTTTTGTTATGCAAATTAGGATATC
>JAMNZI010000071.1 GCA_023622385.1 Bacillota bacterium
ATTATCATATGCTGTTCATACTTTCTGCTGTCATACGGTTTATAGCCATAACCTTCCTGGTGTCTCCCATACATGAAGATGAATCGGTTGAGCCTAAGGAGATGATTCGCCGTTCCATCCACATGATAGCTGAAAAAAATGGAAAGGCTAAAAAGAAGGTGCAGGGATAAAAACAGCCATATCATTTGTGTTGCCTTGAAATTTTCGAAGAAAGCTGTTTGTATATCAGCTTGAAAGTATAAGGGTAAAAGCCCATCAGGCTTTTTACGTTTTCTTCTAAATTGCGGTAAAATTTGCGTATCTTTTCCATTTCATGTTCCGTCAGCTGGTAGTTGCCAAATCGGTTTTTAACTACCAGCTGGCATATGTCCATCATAGAGCCGGCGGAATTCGTAAGCCAGGTATCCACCCTTTGTGCATAGGAATAGGGAGTTTCTCCTTTGTACATAGGAAATCCGTAAAGGGTAAGAAGCCACAGTATTTGCTGATAACAATAGCTGAGCTGCTGCTTGAAAGGCAGCTTTTTTATTTTTCTCCAGCGTAGGATATCCCATATCCTGAGCCCTGCCATGCCTGTTCCTGCGATGACAAGTGCTACCAACAAAGCTAATACAAACCAGGGTATTCTATTTGGTGACGGGGAATTGGGATGGCCAATTATTTCAGCGCTTTCGCTGGGCTGATAGGCTGGGCTGTGTTCATCTTGCATCCATGGATAAGTAGGCTCATCCCAATAGTAGTCGGGGTACTGAGTCTGATGTTGGCCTGTTAAACCCTGCTGATGTTGAGCTTGGGGAGTTGGATCAAACGTCAGCCAGCCCACCTTTGGGAAATATATCTCCACCCATGCATGGCCGTTGAGGTTTCTAACTTCATAAAGGTTTCCTTTGTCAGGCTGGGACGGCATCTTAAAGCCTTCTATGTAGCGGGTGGGCAACCCTACAATTCTACCCATTACTGCCATTGCTGTGGCAAAGTAGGTGCAATAGCCTCTTTTGAGCTCGAATAAGAAGTAGTCGACGAAGTCCACATCAGGAGGGGTATAAGGGGGCTGCAGGGTATAATCGTAATTTTGTTGTAAGTAGGCCTGAAGGGCCAGCGCCTTTGCTAAAGGTTCCTTTATTCCCTGGGTAACGCTATAGGCCAGTTCGGCAACTCTTGAAGGAACGCTGCTGGGTACCTCCATATAATGTTCTTGTACGTAAAGCAATTTTTCAAGGTCGGCGTCATTCCACAGGGGTTGCTGGGGGATGGGGTTGTGCCAGTCTATGATGGGTATATAATCTTTAAGGAAGTTTTGGAATGTTGGGTCTTCAATAGCCGGCACGCTGACATGCAGTATATAGTCATCTGATGCCGAGATGTCTCTTGAGGTAAAGGTTTCTCCCTTGCCGTTAAAATATGGAGTGAAGCCTCTCCATCTTTTCTGTATGGTGATGCCTTCCAGGCGATTGGCGTTGAATATGACCGATGTTTCAATGCCGATATGGGTTACCGAAGCTTTTATGGGAATAAAGAAGCGATCCTTAAGCTCGCGGCTTAGGTCCTCCCATATGGGTTCATCCCAATCGAATGCTTGGCGATATGCATTTTCCTGGATTATGCTGTTTAGCTTATATCGTCTATCGTCTATTGAGTCTCGCCAACCACTGCCCGTATATTCGTTGAGTATAGAGCCCCTTAAGTAGAGGGGAGCAGTGGACATTACTCTCAATGCCACGTCGCCGCTTATTTTTACAGGCCCGCCCAGTTGTTCGGATGAGGACGGGAAACCGGTCTGAGAAAGGCGAAATGGTTGCCTAGGGCTTGAAAAAACTGTCCATTCGGACCACCTGTCGCTTATATCCTGAACCGTCCGTTCGAGAAAATCCCATTTGAGGTGCCGTGTGTCATGGGGTAAAAAGATTGCCGAGGTTAAAACTATGGCGATGGCTAAAGGCAGCGTTGAGATTTGCCATACTCCAAAATCAGGCATGGTGTAATGAGTGGAAAGTCTCCTGTACTGTTTTGTGCCCAACATCATAATCCATGCTAAAGATATGGGCCACAGCCATGGCAATATCTGAGTATGGCCTAAAGCCCACTCTATGGTTATAACCGCAGTACACACAATAGATGATATGACCAGCGATTCAAGCTTTATGACCAATAGGTATATGATGAAGGATAAGATGAACACTATGAACCAGGCGCTGTGGTAGACGTACTGTGGTTCAAAGGAGGCCATGCCAAGGGTATAATCGATTAACCACTTAAAGAGGTTTAAGATTTGGTCCAACCAGCCTTTGGCAGCAAAATATCTCAGAAAGATTCCTGCACCCGTAGCCGTTGCTATTGTAATAGTTATTAAGGTTAGGCGGCTGGAGAAATAAATTGAGAGGGCTATATAAAATGCGGTTACCATCAGCAGTATGGTCCAATATGGCATGGAAAAGCCTAAAGATATAAATATGGACTTTGCCAGCCCGCTCACCATGAGAGTGAATATAAGCCATTTCATTATGTAGTTGAGCATATGATTGGATACGAATTTTTGGCTCATAGCGCTCTCTCCAGTACTCTGTCTATTCGTTCGTCGGTATGAAGTAGGAAACAAGGTACTTCACGCCTGTTTAACTCTTCAATCATGCGCTTTATGTCATCGCTTAGCTCTGGGCTATGGTATACCAAAAACACCAGAGGGTGTATATTTGACTGCTTTAGTAGGCACAAATGGTTGAACAGGCGGTAGCTCATGTCGTGGACGATGAGCACTATGCTTTGGCCCTTGCTAAATCCGGAGGATTCCATGGAAAGTATCTCGTCCATGCGAAAAGAGCTGTTAAACGGCAGCGCTGCTAGGTAGTCAAAAAAGCGATTGAAATCTCCTGGATTCCTTCCGGTGAGCTGTTGTCGTTCTTTGTGATAGATGATGAGCTGCAGCGAAAGCCATTTTGAGAGCACAAAGTGTATGACAGCCACAGCGCATTCTATCATCTGGTCTTCCACCTTGTAACGGGCCATCCCTTCAGACGGATAGGGGAATGTTTCCAGAAACATGAGTATTTGTGGCTGGGTGTTGGTTTCATAATTTTTGACATATAGGTCCTGTAATTTGGCGGATACTTTCCAGTGAATTTTTTTAAGGGGGTCGCCGTATTGATATTGGCGCATGTCGCTTAAAGATGAGGGCTCTTCTGTGGCTAAAAGTTCCTGCCTGGTAGTGCCCTCTGCTTGAATTTGGGGCAGTGGAAGGCTGGTTAACCTGACGATTCTCGGTGCTACGTCTAGTTCAAGGGCTTTATGGTAGAAACGATTTAGCAGGTTCATGGGAAAGGTGAACAGGCCAAATGGGTCGCTAACTTCCACGCCGGTGATTCCCACAGTGTAGTGGCCTCTCAAATCGCATATGAAATCCTCTTTGATTTCACTGTAATGAAATGGAAGGATGCACACGACTTTCTCTTTGAGCTCGTTTGTCAGAACGGATCGCGGTATTTGATAGAGCACCTTGATATAAGGATATATGAATGGCTTGTCATTGTGTATCTGTATAACTAGTGAAACTCTATCTCCTTTTGTTGCCTGCTCAGGGGTTATCCTTTGCAGATATCGAAAATCCATAAGCACCCACAGGCTGGTGATGAGGGCGTAAAATATCAGCGATGCGATTACCGTAAAGCCCATGAAGAATATCTTTTCCCCGCTATAAAGCCCCAATCCCAGGAAAAGCATTCCAAGGCCAATTATAAAGGCACGTAAATGTTTCATGGTTCAATCACTGGCACGTACACCGAATTCAGGATTGACTTCAATATCCGCTCAGCGGTCATGTCTTTGAGCCGTGCTTCGGGTTTGAGTATCAAGCGATGAGATAGGACCGGGACAGCCATCTTCTGTACATCATCGGGTATGACGTAGTCCCTGCCCTCCAGCATGGCATATGCCTGCGAGGCACGCATAAGAGCTATGGCTCCTCGAGGGCTTGCACCTAGGGCCAGGTCTTTGTGTTCACGGGTATAGGCAACCAGCTCAGCTATATATTCCTTTATGCCCTCGGCCACATTTATATGTCTAACCTGCTGTTGAAGCTCCAGGATTTGCTGTGCGTCGGCTACCGGCTTTAAATCCTTTATGGGGTTCTGAGTTTGAAACCGGGAGAGTATGAACATCTCCTCGCGCTTGGTGGGATAACCTATTGAGACTTTAATGAAAAAGCGATCCAGCTGGGCTTCAGGCAGGGGGAACGTCCCTATATATTCGATGGGATTCTGGGTAGCCAGCACAATAAATGGCTGCGGTACGGGATAAGTTTTCCCATCTACCGTTACCTGGTGTTCTTCCATGACTTCAAGAAGGCTGGCCTGAGTTTTGGGCGAGGTGCGATTGATTTCATCGGCCAGGATAACTTGGCTCATTATCATCCCGGGTTTGAATTCCATTTCGCCGGTTTTGAAGTTGTACATAGTAAAACCGGTTATATCCGAGGGCAGGATATCGGGTGTGAACTGGATGCGTTTGAAGGACAGGTTGAGGGACCTGGCAAGGCACGCTACGAGGGTAGTCTTGCCCACTCCGGGGACATCTTCGATGAGCACATGCCCTCCTGCCAAAAGGGCAATGAGGATGAGCTGAATGACTTCGCTCTTTCCTACTATTACCTTTTCTATGTTTTCTTGAATATCCTTGACGAGTTTCTGAGGGTTGTTCATATTTTACCTACCTTCTTGCTCTAATTTTTATCAATTTTGCATAATGAGATTGTTATTCTGTTTATAATGCTTATAAGAACAATATGTCGGCATTTAATCAGTGATTAAATGCGATGCCATAGGTTTTGCCTGTAGCAATTTGCATTAACTGCTGCGTTCAAATAGTTGGTGGAACAAGTGAAGCGGTTAATTATGCGTTTTTAAATTATTCAGGACGTTTAAAAATATTATACCATATATGGGCGCTAAAACGAATTGCTGCGTTTTTTATTTTCTAATCTCGTTTTGCGTTTTTTGTCACGATTTCGTGATATAATAAATCCAATAATGCCGATACATAGCTTAAAGGGGTTTCTGGTGTCTAAAAGATATATAACCTTAAAATGTAAATGTTTAACGCGGTTTTGACAAGGAAGGGCGTGGATTGCTATGCGGGATTCGGTACTCAATATGTTGTTGGATAATTTGGGCCACTTCGTTTCAGGGGAGGACATAAGCAGACGGTTGGGCATAACACGGGCTGCCGTATGGAAATACATAAAGCTTTTGCAGGGTCAAGGATATATGATAGAATCGTCTACCAAAAAGGGTGATAGAATCGTCTACCAAAAAGGGATACTGCTTAAGGCAGGTTCCGGATATTCTCGATGAGGCGTTGCTTGTTCGCGGGCTCAATACGTCCCTTTTGGGAAGGAATGTAGAGATACATTCCTCCATAGGTTCCACCAATGCGCGGGCCAAGGAGCTGGCACTGAATGGAGCGCCAGAAGGAACGGTGGTCATTGCCCATGAACAGGTGCAAGGACGTGGGCGATTGGGGCGCAGCTGGGTATCGCCGCCCGGCAAAGGCATATGGATGTCGGTGATATTGAGGCCTCAGCTATCCCCACAACAGGCATCGAAGATAACGATTATGACGGCTGTTGCGGTGGCAAATGCTTTAAAGCGATCGGCCCAGATTGAAGTGGGCATCAAATGGCCCAATGACATAGTATGCGGTGGGAAGAAGCTGTGCGGCATTTTGACCGAGGTGCATGCCGAACCTGAGGTTATACACTATGCCGTTGTTGGGATAGGGCTAAATGTCAATCTTTCGCTTGAGGATCTTCCTGATGACATAAAGGATTTAGCCACCTCTTTGAAAATAGAGAAAGGCAAAGAGTTTCACCGTGTAGACATAATAAAGGCTATACTGCAGGAGATGGAAAAAGGTTATTTGCAAAAGCTGAACGATGATGGATTTGCTGAGCTTTTAAAAGAGTATGAGAGGCGTTCGGCGATATTGGGGAAACGAGTACGGGTAATTGGCATTGGCGGTGAATTCTCCGGGTATGCCGAAGGATTTGGCGAGGATGGCTCTTTGATGCTTCGGCTGGATGACGGACGTCTGAAAAGAATACTGGCGGGAGATGTATCCATAAGGGGTGAAAACGGCTATGTATGATGGGAAAATCACCGACGTGCCCGGCATTGAGGTGGGGCATGCGCAGGATTTTCATGCTAAAACGGGTTGTACCGTGGTCATGAGCAGGGAAGGGGCGATAGGAGGCGTAGATGTCAGAGGTTCGGCACCTGGCACAAGGGAGACTGACCTTATGCGCCCTATGAATCTGGTAGAGAAGGTCCATGCTGTGGTGCTATGCGGCGGGAGCGCTTTCGGATTGGCTGCGGCCAGCGGAGTGATGAGGTACCTGGAGGAACACGAAATAGGGTTTGATACTGGCGTGGCCAAGGTGCCCATTGTGGCTGGCGCCGTGATATTTGATTTGGGGTACGGTGATTGGCGCGTTCGCCCTGACGAAAGGATGGGCTATGAAGCGTGTTTGAATGCTGGCACCGGCGATGTACCTCAGGGCAGTGTAGGCGCAGGGACTGGAGCTACCGTCGGCAAGATACTCGGGATGAAGGGGTGCATGAAGGGAGGGGTTGGCACCTCAAGCATAAAATTGCCAGGAGGCATTGTGGTAGGGGCCATAGTGGTGGTAAACGCTTTGGGAGATGTAGTTGAGCCGCAAACAGGGAGGATACTGGCAGGCGCTAGGGATCCGAAAACAGGGGAATTTATAAATACATGGAATTTTATTCTAGAAGGAAATGCCATGAAAGGTGCAGAATTGAGCAACACCACCGTTGGCGTTGTTGCCACCAACGCTTACCTTACCAAGGAACAGGCCAACAAGGTGGCTGCCATGGCTCATGATGGCCTGGCTTTGGTCATAAGGCCTGTACATACCATGCTGGATGGCGATACTCTTTTTGCGTTGTCCACCGGCCAAATCGAGTGTGATGTAAACGTCATTGGCACTGTGGCTGCAGAGGTCATTGCCAGAGCTGTGGTTAATGCCGTAAAAAACGCTTAGGAGATTTTGGATATGTTAATTTTCTTAAGTAAATGCGAGAAAATGGTTACAACTTGTGCTTAAAATGCGGGAAATGGCAATGAATGGGGGTATAAAATAGTATACGGTGGATAACTACGGTTCCCGTTTGTTGACGGCTGTGAAAAAGTCATTTAATATAATAAAGACTTTGTAGACTTTTGACAATTTTATCTGTTCAGGCACTTTGCTTTTCGGGCTCTTTCTCATGTCGCAAGATCTGAAGTCTCTTCTTTAAAAAAGAGAATGGTGGAAAAGATAATAGTAAAAGAGTAAGCCTTAAAATAGCTAAGGAGCCTTGAAGGGCAAGTGTTTAATCATGAATAGGAGTGGGGGTAGTTTTATTGGATATCTTAAAGCGAATAATGGGCTATGCTTGGAGGTATAGGTGGCGACTTGCTGCTGCTACCGTTTTTTTATTG
>JAMNZI010000223.1 GCA_023622385.1 Bacillota bacterium
TTTTGATGGTAGTCGGTAAATTTTAAAGCTTTGCATCGCAACTTTCTTCCCCCTTTTTTCGTCTGTAGAGAGTGAAAGGAGGGCAGGGATGTGGATTGCAAACAGTGCAGAGAAAATATATCGGCGTATATAGATGGCGAGTTGGATGGCGTAACGATGCTTGAGTTGTATCAACATTTAAGCCAGTGCCCTCTATGTCGAAAAGAGCATGAAGTTATCCTTAAGTTGAGGGGGAGATGTGCAGCTGTCGAAGACGTGGAATTGCCTTCTGATTTTTGTGAGCGCGTGATGAGCTCGTTGAGGAAGGAGGTGAGCGTAAATACCATGAAAAAAATCAAGTGGAAGGTTAGCCGAAGGGTTGCTTCAGGGATAGCTGCTGCGGTGGTGCTGGTGGTGGGGGCGGCGTTGTTTATGAGCGGGCTGGGGATCGGTAAAGGCACCTCCAAGGGTGATATGGCCGGCGTGGCTGCCGAGCAGCCTGCACCGCCCGTTTATGACTCAGACCAGGCGAGCGATTACGGGAGTAGCTGGAGTAGAGAAGGAAGTTACCAGAGCGATGGAAGTGCGAGGAGCGGCATGGCGCCTGATGCTGCATGGGCCGGGAATAGCTTTGGCGGCACAAGAGATGAAGCCGAGATGGCTGAGAGTGCGCCAACCAAAGCAGGTGGCGGCGGAAATATTTCGGCTGAGCTGGGGGCGGCTCAGCGGGAGGAATTGGCTTCCCGAGTAGGGGATGTTCAGGCCTTAGCTGAAGCACCGGCAGCGGCCGAGAGGAAGATCATACGCTCGGCTTATCTCAGCATGGAGACCACCGAGTTTGAACGCACGGTGGATGAGATCATAGGCAAGGTGAATGTGTATTTGGGGTATATCGAATCTTCCGAGATTCAGGGCAACCCCATTTATCAGAGGCAGGCACCCCACCGAAAAGCCCATTTTGAGATACGCGTGCCTTCAAAGTCCTTTGATTTGTTTATAGGGGATATGACCGAGTTGGGCAACGTGACCAGCAGGCAAATAAGGGGAGAGGATATAACTGGCCAGTACCTGGATGTGGAGGCCAGGCTAAAGTCGTTGAAGCTTCAGGAGGAAAGGCTGCTTACCCTGCTCAGCAAGGCTGAGAAGCTGCAGGACATAATAGAGCTGGAGCGCGAGCTTTCCAACGTGCGCTACGAGATTGAGAACTATACCGGCACGCTTAAACAGTGGGATAACATGGTGCAGTATTCACGCGTTTCGGTCGATGTGTATGAGGTGAGGGAGCTTACAAAGGAGGAGCCCGAGCCCATAACCTGGGGCGATAGGATAATAAGCGGGTTTATAAAGTCCTGGGAAAGCATTGGCAAGCTATTTGCTGACCTGGTGGTATTTTTGGTGAGCGTTGTCCCCTATCTGGTGGTGTTGGGGGCCGTAGTCTGGCTGGTGTGGAGCATAGCCTTAAGGCCGATAATTGCCTCAAGGCTTAAAGCTGATAAAAAAATTGAAAATGGTGAAGATGGGAGGAATGAAAAATGAAAAACAAGCTATTGATAGCCGCCATGATAGCGCTGGTGGCATGTTTAGGGGTGTCTGTCGGAGTTGCGTTTTTTATAGATACCCCCGTAGTAAACGCTACTAACCCTGAAAACGCGTATGTAAAGGAGAATATTCTCACTGCTTCGGGGACCGGCAAAGTCACTTTAAAGCCCGATGTGGCATATATCAACGTGGGCGTGGAGACCCTTATGAAGGATGCCAAGGCGGCTCAGCAGGAAAACGCCAAGGCCATGGAGAAGGTAATAAACAAGCTGAAAGCTATGGGCATAGACGAGAAAGATATACAGACTTCCAGCTATCAAGTTTATCCGCAGTATAGTTATGTGGACAACAAAAGCGTTCTGGAAGGGTATCGTGTTACCAATACGGTAAAGGTGACCGTGCGTAACGTAGAAAAAGTAGGCAGCATCCTCAGCGGCGTGCATGAGGAAGGGGCTAACTATTCGTTTGGCGTATATTTCGGGCTTAAGGACCAAGAAGCTGCCTACAGGGAGGCTCTTAAAAAGGCTTTCGATCAGGCTAAGGGCAGGGCTGAAGTGATGGCCAAACATGCCGGCGTAAAGCTCAAGGACATAACGGCTATATACGAGGGTTCGGCACCAGCCGAGATCTATCGGGGAGGCTTGGGTTTGGAGAGCATGGAAAAGGCCGTCGATGCTGCCTGGACCGTTCCCATAGTGGAAGGTGAAATAGAAGTAAATGCAACCGTTACGCTGGTGTATAGCATTGATTAGCATTAGTTTATGCACAGCTGGATGGTCTCAATTATGGTTATATAGGGGTACAAGTATAGCTTTGGAGCATGTAGCAGGAAAAAGGTGGATGAGATAATCCACCTTTTTGTATTTTTTTTCTTTGTCGAGTATGTTATAATTAATTCGAAATACGGCATCAGATAGGGAAAGGGTGTGACCTATGGCTTTAAATGAAGAAATGGAGCTTAGGGATTTATTTGAAATTATTCGAAAAAGGTTGGGCCTTATCGCTTTAATAACAGCAGTTTCCTTGTTAATAAGCGCGATTGTGAGCTTTTTCTTGCTGGATGACGTATATGAGACCTCTACAACGCTCATGGTGGGCAAGACCCAGAATAGCCAAACCAATACCATCGAATACAACGATATACTCGCCAATCAAAAGTTGGTCAATACATACAGCGAGATAGCAAAGAGCGATCGTGTTTTGGATAAGGTCATTGAAAAGCTACAGCTTGAATTAAAGCCTTCGGATTTGCGCAAAAAGATAACCGTGGCTTCGGTTAAGGAAACCGAGATCATACGCATTACGGTGGAGGATACAGACCCCGGTTTTGCCACCGACCTTGCCAATGCCATTGCCGAGGTATTCATGAAGGAAGTTATAGACATAATGAAGCTGGACAACGTCCAGGTCATCGATGTGGCAAAAATTCCCGAAGAGCCGGTCAAGCCAAAGCCGCTCCTTAACATAGCCATAGCGGGAGTGCTGGGGCTTATGCTGGGATTAGGCATGGTATTTCTCATAGAATACCTTGATAATACCATCAAGAT
The DNA here is from genome assembly GCA_023622385.1 of Bacillota bacterium. Classification (GTDB taxonomy): domain Bacteria; phylum Bacillota; class Clostridia; order Caldicoprobacterales; family Caldicoprobacteraceae; genus Caldicoprobacter. The sequence continues at coordinate 3,066 of JAMNZI010000223.1, forward strand.
GTCGGAAGACATTGAGAAATACCTTGAGCTGCCTGTACTAGGGGTCATCCCAATGTATGAGGAACAGTAAAATGTTTGTGAGGTGTATAGAAGTTGAAGTCTACAAGCTTAGTAATACATGCGGATCCAAAATCGCCAGTTGCAGAGGCTTACAGGATTTTGAGAACCAATATCGAATTTTCATCCACTGACCGCAAGATCAAGGTAATATTGGTGACAAGCAGCGGGCCTGCCGAGGGTAAAACCACCACGGCTGCTAATATGGCCATAGCTATGGCTGAAGCCAATCGCAGGGTGCTTCTTATAGACTGTGACCTGCGGAAGCCCGCCATTCACAGGATGTTTGGCCTGGTAAACGTAAAGGGGCTTACCAATATCCTGGTGGAAGGGCTTGAATACGACGATATTACCAATGTGACCGAGGTGGAAAACTTAGAGATTATAACCAGCGGTCCTAAACCTCCCAATCCTGCCGAGCTTTTGGGGTCGCAAAGGATGAAGGAGTTCCTGGATAAGGTGCGGGAAGATTACGATATGGTCATAATAGACGCGCCGCCAATACTTCCGGTTACAGATGCAGCGGTGCTGTCCCAGTATGTGGACGGCGTGGTGCTGGTAGCGGGTTATGGGTTGACCACATTTGATGCTGCTGTCCAGGCCAAGGCCAGCCTCCAAAAGGTAAACGCCAGGATACTTGGCGTAGTGCTAAACGGCGTTCCGGCCGGCAAACAAGGGGGCTATTATTACTATTATTACTATTATGATGAATATGGCAGGAAACATAGGCACAAGAAATCCACGGGGGAAAAGCCGCTTTCAAGGGATAGGATTTCAGTTTCAAAAAGCGAGGGTATGAACCTGTAATGTTGGATTTACATTGCCATATCCTACCTGAAGTGGATGACGGCGCTGGTTCCATTGGTGAAGCGCTTTCCATGGCGGCTGTAGCCGCGAAGGAAGGGATAGATGCCGTGGTGGCCACGCCACACTTCCTGGATGCGAGAAGCATCGATGATTTTGTACAGGGGGTAGAACGCCAGAGGCAGCAGTTACAGAGCGTGCTGGATGCGCAGCAAATGGACTTTGATGTTTTTTTGGGTGCGGAAGTGTTTATGGACCCTGCCTTCCTTAAGCTGGGAGGGCTTGAAAGGTTGGCCATAAACTCTACCCCGTATATTTTGGTGGAGCTTCCCATGGGGGAGGTGCCGCTGTACGCCGAGGATTTTATATACAGGCTCAGGCTTATGGGGTTTATACCAATAATCGCACATCCCGAGAGGAACCTTGCCATCATGCATGATCCTAATATACTCTATCGTTTGGTGGATTTGGGGTGCCTGTGCCAGATCAATACCGGCAGCATAACGGGTTTTTTTGGTAAGCAGGTGAAGCGGTGTGCTCGAATACTGCTGACCCACGGCATGGGGCATGTGCTGGGCACTGATGCCCATTCGGATGGTACAAGAGGGCCTTATATGAGAAAGGCCGTTGAGCAGCTGAAAAGTTGGCTCGATGAGGAGCAGGTGAGAAATATGGTAAACATATTGCCTTATAAAGTACTGGGAGGAGAGGCTGTTTCGGTTGAACCCCCTCGGAAGTATAAGGGGAGCAGGAGATTCTGGCTGTGGGGCTAGTTTGCTCGTATATTTTTTCGTGTGTTGCCGTGGTGAACGCTGTAAGCTTCTGACATCCTGTGGGGCAACATTTTTGCTATAGGGTGAGGGGATCGTTCTGAAATGGCTACTGAATCAGATATGAAATGGTATGCAATCTTTGTCGAGACCGGACATGAGGAAGATTTTGAACGATTGGTAAAAGTCTTATATCCTGATGAGGGTATCGAGATCTTGATTCCCAAAAGAAAGCTTATGGAAAGAAGACAAGGTAAAACTCATGAAGTTGTAAGAAAGCTGTTCCCTGGATACGTGTTAGTGAAGACGGTAATGGATGCCGGGGTTTATTATAAGCTATCGCAGCTGCCCAGGGTGTATGGGGTGCTGAAGGATGAGTGTGAACCTGTACCTATAAGGGATGAGGAGATGTCGGTCATCCTTGCGCTTACCTACAGGGGAGATACCATAGATTTTTCAGAAATGTACAGGGAAGGTGAACACATCGTAGTGGTAAGCGGTCCTTTAAAGGGCCTGGAGGGAATTATAGAAAAGGTGGATG
>JAMNZI010000191.1 GCA_023622385.1 Bacillota bacterium
TAATGAGGCTATATTTCAAGTATATGTCAATACTGCTGAAATCCCAGATGCAGTACCGGGCCTCTTTTCTGCTCCTTTCTCTGGGGCAGTTTTTCGTGCCTTTTTCGGTATTTGCAGGTCTGTACTTTATGTTTGAACGCTTCGGAAATATCAAAGGATGGGGATTTTTTGAGGTTGCCCTTTGCTTCGGGGTAATCAACATGGCCTTTGCAATAACCGAGTGCTTTGTCCGAGGATTTGATACGTTCTCAAGGCTTGTGGTCAGCGGGGAATTTGACAGGATTTTGCTGCGCCCCAGAAGTACATTTATCCAGGTCCTGGGTGCAAGATTTGAGTTTACCCGAGTGGGAAGGCTTCTCCAAAGCACCGTGGTACTGGTATGGGCTGCAATGAACCTCTCCATTAAATGGACCCTCTTTAAGATAATCACGCTTATACTTATGGTAGTTAGCGGAATTTTTATCTTTACCGGGATATTTATCCTTGCTGCCACTCTTTGCTTTTGGACTATACAGGGGCTCGAAGTTGCCAACATATTTACAGATGGCGGAAGGGAAATGGCTAATTACCCCCTGAGCATTTATAAAAAATGGATAGCAAGGTTTTTCACTTTTATAATTCCCTTTGGGTGCGTGAATTACCTGCCTTTGATGTATGTCTTGGACAAGGTGCAGCAGAATGAGTATCTGTATATGCTCACGCCACTATTAGGAATGATATTTATTGTACCCTGCCTTTTTATATGGGAGATGGGGGTAAGGCATTACAAATCTACAGGTTCTTAAAAAATATAGTACCGTTAAGATGAAATAAATAACCTGCATACAAACTTTGGCTAAAAAAGGGACCTCGCGGTCCCTTAATTTTCTCTTTTTAATTCTTTCCGTCCAAAACTTTTAGACAAATGGGAGAGCACCAGGGGCAGCAATCCCCCCTCAATTTATTAAGGGGAGCACGTCACTAAGATCACAAACTACGAAGAGATTTTCCCGATGAGATTTTGAAGCCAACTTATAAATCCACTAATGGCCTCCCATATACGTTGAAGGATACCTTTGTTTTCCTCCACAGTCCTCCGAATATCGTCCAGGCGCTGCGTGATATTTTCCAACTGAGAGGTTATCTTGTTTATGTTCAAATCCAGCTTGCTTATCTTCTCCATGAGCTCAATGATCCTGTTGATCTGCTCCTCGGTAAGCTCGATATTGAGCTCTTTTGCTATCTGCAGTACTATCTTCTTGATGTCTTCGGGATTTTTGACCCTCTCCCGAATTACCCTCTCCTTTATCTCCTTGATGAGAGCCGCAGCCTTATCCTTGCCGATGTCTTCGCCCAGCTCGCCGGTAGTTACCAGCTCCTCATTTGCCACCTTTTTAGCCTCTTCATCCAGCTCTTTGCCCGATACCTCTTCAAAAGCCTTCATTATGCCGGTGAGCGCCGCGGTACCCGACACCATAAACGGGGCCGCAGCCACTACCCGGGCATTCTCCACTCCGGCCGTGGCCATGGCATTGGCATACATCTCCTTTGTGACCCAGCTTATGTTATAGGTCTCAACTACCAGACCTTCTCCCTCTGGCAAAGGTTTGACATAGGCACAGGATATGGCCCTGGTGCCTATCTTATCTTCCGAAACAAGCCCTTCCAAATAGTCCCGCTCTTCCTGATTGGTCACCTTTATTATCTTCACCTCATCGGCCTTTACGCCGAACAGTTCCAGCATCTGTTGCTGCTGTTTTTCGCTTAAATCAGCCCCCAGGCTCACCACTTCTTCCGCTTGAGCCTGCACGCAAGCCAACTGACCAATCAGCAAAGCCACAGCACAAAAGCATGCCGTTATCCACCTTTTCACCTAAAACCCTCCCATCGGCATTATTGAGAATATACCGGGCAACACGTAACCTGCAAAGCGTATTGGCCCGCATATTCAAACCGCACACGCTTTAATACCCCAGACAAACCCACCTGATATATACTTACAAATATTATACGAGTTAGAAGGCGAAATAATTCAGCCCAATATTGAGCCGGATTTAAGCCAGCAGGACCACAGCATAGGCAGCTATGCCATCCCCGGCGCCTATAAACCCCAATCCCTCTGTGGTAGTCGCTTTAACGCTGACCCTGTCGGGCTGAATGTTAAGCTCGCGGGCTATATTCTCCCTCATCTGTTCAATATAGGGCGCTATCTTGGGCCTCTGGGCCACCACAATCGAATCGATATTCTCTATACGGTATGACCTTTGCGCTATGAGCTCGCCCACCGAGCGCAGCAAAACCAGGCTAGATATCCCCCTGTATCTTTCATCGGTATCCGGAAACAGCTTACCTATATCCCCCATTGCTGCTGCACCAAGTAAAGCATCCATTACAGCATGGACCAAGACATCGGCATCTGAATGCCCTTTGAGCCCTTTTTCAAAGGGGATAGAAACTCCGCCCAGAATCAAATCCCTGCCTTCCACCAGGGGATGCACATCATAACCCATTCCTATCCTCATACCAACCCTCCAGCAATAAATTCGCGTGCCAAAATCAAATCCTCCCGCGTCGTAATCTTTATGTTGCAATAGCTGCCCATCACCATCTTAACCGGATGTCCCAGCCTTTCCACCAGTATCGCATCGTCGGTCCCACAAAATCCATCCTGCAGGGCCTTCTCATGAGCCTCCCATATGAGGTGATACTTAAAAGTCTGAGGCGTCTGCACCAGCCACAGCTCGCTTCGCTCAGGGGTACACATCACAAACTGCTCATTATCCACCTTCTTTATCGTATCCTTGACGGGGACGCCCACCACAGCAGCCCCGTATCTATCGGCCGCGCAAATGCTGTCCTGTATCATCTGACCGGTGACAAGCGGCCGAACTCCGTCATGGATCACCACTAAATCAACATCCCCAAACCTTACAAGAGCCTTGAGGCCATTATAAACCGATTGCTGGCGTTCCTGTCCGCCCTCCACCACCAATACTGGCTTTTTAAACCCGTATTTTCGTACTATCTCCCTTTCCACATGCTCAACGTCAGAAGGCGCCACCACCAGTACCATGGCTTCAATAACTGGCTGCTCATCAAACGCTTGAAGCGTATGTACAACCACCGGTTTGTCGCCCAGCATCAAATACTGTTTGCTAACACCGGTACCCATTCGCTTGCCCTGCCCAGCCGCTACTATAATGGCATAATTTCTTCCTTTCATGTTTTTTTAGATTCATTCCTCCCCCTGCCATATACAATACGACTGCTAAATTCGCATTTGGTCAATACCGCCCAATTTTAAAAAACAAGATTTTATAGAAACACGGCAGAAATTGGACAAATTCATTCGTCTAATACAGTATACAAAAAAAAGCAACGGAATACAATCCGTTGCTTGAGAATTAAACCTTATCCTCCCTTTATCCATCCCATCAGCTTACCTTATCCACAGGTTTGGGTTTTGCAAATATCATCCTGCCTGCTGCCGTCTGAAGCACGCTGGTCACCAGCACCCCTATGGTCTCGCCCACGTGCTTCTTGCCCCCATCCACCACGATCATTGTACCATCATCGAGATAGGCAACGCCTTGCCCCACTTCCTTGCCGTCCTTGACCACCTGTACCACCATCTCTTCGCCGGGCAATACTATGGGCTTCATGGCATTTGCCAGCTCGTTAATATTAAGCACAGCTACGCCTTGAAACTCGGCCACCTTGTTCAAGTTGTAGTCGTTGGTAATGATCTTGCCGTTCAAAATCCGCGCTACTTTAAGCAACCTGGTATCCACTTCTGCTGCGTCATCAAAATGTTTTTCATAAATCTTCACCGGAATGTCTAGCTCCTTTTGAATGCGATTGAGTATGTCAAGGCCACGCCGTCCGCGGTTGCGCTTTAATACATCCGAAGAATCGGCTATATGCCTCAACTCCTCCAGCACAAAGCTGGGAATAACCAATGGTCCTTCTATAAACCCGGTTTTGCATATATCGAATATCCTACCGTCGATTATGACGCTGGTATCCAAAATTTTGGGTTGACTGCGATAGCCATCAAGCATGTCCTTATCCTTTGACGCCTTTTTCTGGGGGCTCAGCCAATTAAGCTCATCCCTTCTCTTTATAGCGACGCTTATTCCTAAATACCCCAACAATATGTAAATAACCACCGTAAGAGGTATTGAAATCCCTGGCAAAGCAATTTGATTTATAGGAAAACTGATGAGATAGGCGATGAACAGCCCTACAATCAGCCCGGCAACACCCAATATCACATCGGCTAAAGGCATCTCCTGCAGCTTTTTCTCTATCGCTTTTGTAAATCTCACCGTTAAAGATATAAGCTTGTTGGAGGAAACGAAAAGAATAATTGCAAAGACAAAACAACACACCAAATAAACGATAATATCTTGATACATTGGCACAAACGTTATCCTTTGGCTGTTGAGCAAATTAGTCATCCACCAAGCGACCCCCGTCCCTATGACGGCCCCACACGCCGTCAACGCTCCTCTAACAGCCTTTACCAGCACCTCTTCACCTCCTCTTTGGTCATGCCATCCCCCAAAGACCTATCTCTTCCTTGCAAAACAAGGTTTAAAAGCCAAACCCTCTCTTAACTATATTATTGACATTCTGCCAAATTTTATAAGGCCAAATACTGCTATTATGTTCCTTCGCAAGGCACTCATTCGGTCGCTTTTTCCAAAATGACGCTGTCCACCAGCATAGCAACCTCATCTTCGCTCCCATCGGTAGACAGCATCAGTTCGCTGATCAGAAACTGCCTGGCACTGCTGAGCATCTTTCGTTCAGCGGCCGACAAACCTTTTTCCCTGTCCCTTAGGGTCAGATTCCTCACCACATCGGCAATCTCGTAGATATCCCCACTTTTTATCTTATCCATATTTAACCTATAACGCTTATTCCAGTTAGCAGGCATGCTAGTCCGGTCACCATTTAAAACATCCATCACTTTATCGACTTCTTCTTTGGATATAACTTGCCTTAAACCCATTTGTTCAACATTTTTGGTGGGGATCATCACCTTTATCTTCATTACGGGAAAATACAGCACGTAATACTCCTGCTTTTCGCCAAGTATTTCTCTCTCCTCTATGCTCTCCACGATACCAGCACCGTGCATCGGATACACCACCTTATCCCCCACCCGAAAAACCATAAAAAAGCCTCCCTTTTGATACAATATTTCTTTTATTATACCACAAGTTTCTGATATCGTCAACAAAATTAAAATTTTAACACACCGGAAAGCAGCTTGTCAATATAGACAAAAACGAAAATTTTATGTAAATAATTTACAAAAGAGTTTAATGGCAATGTGTTAACCATAGCGATGTAATGAAATGACAAAGTGAAGAATAGTGGTAAAAACAAGAAGTGGATTTGCCAATTAAGGAGATTGACAGCCAATTGACAGCTGTATCCATCGTTCTACAACTTAAACCGTAAAACTTTTTTCTCAATTCATTCAAATACCCAAAATTACCTCAAGGGCCTGGGAGATGGTCTCGACGCCGATTACCTCCATGCCATTTGGAATGGCAAGGCCTTTCAAATTATCACGGGGTATCACGCATTGTTTGAATCCCAACCTTAAGCTCTCGTTGATCCTCTTGTCGATATGGCTTATCCCTCTGACCTCACCGGTCAGCCCTACTTCACCCATCACTACCATCTCAGGGCTTACCGGAATATTTCTGAAGCTGGAAGCAATAGCGGTAATGACGGCCAAATCAGCGGCCGGTTCATCTATTTTGAGCCCTCCTACCACGTTGACATAGGCATCCTGGTTATAGAGCTGCATTCCGACCCTTTTCTCAAGGACCGCCATGAGCAGAATGACGCGGTTGTAGTCAATTCCAGTGGACATTCGGCGCGCCATGCCAAAGGCCGTGGTACTCACCAAAGCCTGCACTTCCACCAGCACCGGCCTGGTCCCCTCCATGCTGCACAGCACCACTGACCCGGGCACTCCGTGCGTTCGCTCGGAAAGCAAAATCTCAGAGGGGTTCAGGATCTGGATAAGCCCCCTGTCCCTCATCTCAAAAACGCCGATCTCATTGGTGGAACCAAACCTGTTTTTCACTCCGCGCAGTATCCTATAGCTGTGGTGCCTGTCCCCTTCAAAATACAAAACGGTATCCACCATGTGCTCCAGAACCCTTGGCCCTGCAATCGCTCCTTCCTTTGTCACGTGCCCCACTATAAATACCGTGACTCCCTGGTTCTTGGCCAGCTTCATGAGCACTCCCGTGGCCTCGCGAACCTGCGTTACGCTACCCGGAGCAGATGACAGCTGCGGTAAAAACACCGTTTGAATGGAATCTATGACCAAAAACTCCGGATTGAGTGTCTGGACATGGGAGAGTATCACATCCATGTTGGTCTCGGAGACCAGATACAGATCCCTGGCTGATATATTAAGGCGATTGGCTCTCATCTTTACCTGCTTGACGGATTCTTCACCCGAAACATAAAGCACTCTTCCATGCCTGTCGGCCAGCGAGCTGCACACCTGAAGCAGCAAGGTCGATTTGCCGATACCCGGATCACCGCCTATCAATATGAGGGACCCTTTTACAATCCCCCCGCCCAGCACATGGTCCAGCTCTTCAAGGTCGGTGGTATATCTTTCCTCGTCCTGCAGTGCTATCTGCTCCAGCGCTTCAGGCCGGGAGTAGACCGCCATGTTCATCCCATCGGTATCACGGTCTCTGGTCTGCATCTCCTCCACAAACGTATTCCACTGTTCGCAAGAAGGGCACCTCCCCATCCACTTGGGGGACTCATATCCGCACTCCTGACACACAAATACCTTTCTCGGTTTAGCCATAACTTCCTCCACTCATTTTTATACATCCGGCTGTTCAACAACGCTGATCTTTACTTTATCTTTTCTTTGTGAAGGATCGCTTATCTCATACCACACCACCACGTTGCCCGACACACAGGCTTTGGACAGCATCCCCTTTTCTCCAGGGCGAGTAAGCCGTGCATAACGATCTATTTCCCAGAAGTACAGCATTATAGAATCGTTCTGGGTATAGACAATGAATTTATCTCCCACGCCGAAAAGCCTTCCGACACCCTGCGCAACCACTTTTATGGTCTTGCCATCATCCCTGGTCATCAACAGCCTGGCCCTGGAAGGGTCAAGGTTATCCAACCAGGCTATTACCTCTCCGTTGGTCTGTGGATAGATGGCAAACCCCTGTGGGTCTATTATCTGCGGCTCCACCCCTTGAGCCTCTGCCTGCTCAGCTGCAACACCATCCCCGCCTTCGCCTTGCACAGCCATACCCTCGCTTTCAACAATCGCAGATTCGGCTTCAACAGCTGCATTTTCTCCCTGCGAAGGCATATCATTTGTAGCCATATCGGCAGGCTCATCTGCAGCCCCGCTTTCAGCTGCTTGCATCGCCGCATCCTGTCCCGTAGCTGCCCCAACCGTCAATGCCTTTTTAAGGTCAAGCTTTTTGATTATACTCCTGCCGGCATCCTCAGGCGACGGATATACCCATACCAGGACATCATCGTACAATGCAGGCGGACATGTCCCGTAGGTAGGGTTGTTAAAGCTGTCCAGGACCACCGGCTCTCCTGACTTGAAATTATACAGATACAGCCTGTCGTTTTCTTCATCCTTTTGCTCTACCCATACCAGGTTATCGCCATACAGCACCAGCTGCGGCTTGTTCAAATCACAACGTTTAACTTGGAACACTTCACCCGTCTTTCTATTGAGCGCGTATATATAGTTGGTGCCGCTCTGGTTGGTATCCAGCCATACAATCCAATCCGCATTGAATCTGCCCTCGTAAATCTCTCCAAACTTAACTTTAGCCTCGGCAATCTGGCTTTCCTGACCCGTATCCAGGTTATAAAGAAAAAGCCTGGTAAGCACAGGCCCATCGATGCTGGAAGCGCTGCCAGCCGAATAGAGGAGTTCCCTGCCGTACGGGGTAGGCTCATTTATCTGCAACATCTCGGTCTCCAAATCCTCTGCACTACCTGACAAATCTATTATTGGAAGCTGTTTCGGTTCCTGTTTATCTTCCTGCTTATCTTCCTGCTTAGTTATCGGCCCTGCAGGAAGATCGGGCACCACCTCATCCGATGGACTCCCAGTTCCCTTACTCAGAACATTATTCCTGGAAACAACCTTAGGCAGCCACAACCCTAGTGTAATAAGCACCACAAATAAGCAGATGACAGCCACCAGTCGCATACCTTTTTTACCTATAATGCGGTTTGACGTACAGAGAAAAACTTTGTTGGCTTTTTTAAGTGGCCTTAATCCGGAACTGGTATGCTTATCCTTCACCGAAAAACCTTCAAAAGAACTACTCGTTCTTGTGTTGAATACAAACCTTATGGGCTGTTTCATCTTATATAAAATTCTGTACCCTAGATTCTTAGCCAATTCCACAATATTTTTAAAATACATAATACACTCTCCTTAATGAACCTTTAAATACAAATATAAAAACCAACTACCAGATTTTAAATGTCTATAAAGCGGCGTCTTAATACTCTATTTATATTTAATGAGAAGAAGAACAAAACTGATACCACAATACTGACAAATAAACCTACCCAATACATACTCCTTAGCCCATAATTATCAATCATCCAACCCCCAACATAACTTCCTACCATACCGCTTATACCAAAAAATATGGAAGTAGCAAAGGTTTGAGCGGTAGCTTTCAACTCGGGTGGTGCCAATTCATCAATATAATACACCGTACCATTAATAAACAACGCAAATGACGGACCTTGCAGGAGTTGTATAGCAAGCACATGAAAGGGAGTAGTTGATACGAGGTATAATGCTTGACGGAGAATAAAAAATATAGTAGAAAACAATATTAAGTTTACCGGTTTAATTTTCCTAATGAGGATTTTAGAATACAAAAAAATAGGAATTTCACTTATAGCCATTATGGTAAAAACCATTCCAAGCTCTCCATCAGACCCTCCTACCATCTCCATGAGATTTGGCAGAAAAATAAATGCACTTCTATGAGGAATAATCATAATCATGGCAAAAATCAAAAAAGACATATATGAATAATTTTTAAGCAACCTGTTAACATTTAAATTATTTACACCATCAGATGATACAGGTCTATCAGTTTTAATCCCTATACACACGATAACAGTCAAACAGCCCATTAACAACAAGATCGGGAATAGCACATCAGTTGAAAAACTATCTACTAACCTTCCGTATATATATACCATAACGGCAAACCCTATTGAGCCCCACAACCTGATACTTCCATAATAAAGATTCTTTTCTGTTTTAATACCCTGTATAACCCAGCTGTCCAGCAAAGGTACCAGGGGCGATTCAAAAACTGTAACCAATGCTAAAATTATACCTACAAATACAGCTGATGAAATAAACGGAATAGGTTGCAGTAATATTACCACTGCAGTTAAACAAATGATAAAGATCTTTTTCACAGACTGCATCCAATCACTCACCATACCCCAAAACGGTGGGGCAAAAACCGCAATCAGAGAATTTATAGCTAAAATCGTTCCAATAATTGTATTACTAAAGCCCTTATTTCTCAATATAACCACTGCAAAGGGGTAATATGCAGCAAAAGTTGCCCAATATATAAATTCCAAAACAGAATATTGTAGCTGCTTTGGATGTATACTGCGAATTTTTATTAACAAATTCTTCATAGAACCCCCATCTTTTAAAACATGTTAGGATTTGCCAAATTATAATAAGTAAAACACCATAATTCCAGAATTATTATATCATTAACTTATAAAAAATCCAATATTAAGACAAAATGAGGCCTGGTAAAGCAAAATGGCCAGGCTTGCTGCCTGACCATTTTGCTTTACACCGGCACCTGCTTTTTGAACACCAGTTTGTCATCTTCAACGTCCAAGAGCACTTTATCCCCCATTTTGACGCGTCCAGCAAGAATCTCTTCAGACAGCCTATCCTCCAGGGTCTTTTGTATAACCCTGCGTAACGGCCTGGCACCGTATACCGGATCAAACCCTTGCTTGATCATATATTCTTTGGCCGCCTCGCTCACTTCCAAGAATATATTCTTCTCTTCCAAGCGATTGGCAACATTCTGTATCATCAAAGATGCAATCTGCTTTAAATGCACATCCTCTAACGGATGGAATACTATGATCTCATCCAAGCGGTTGAGAAACTCCGGCCTAAAGGTCTTGCGCAGCTCCTCCATTATGTTATCCTTCATCCTTTCGTATTCGGTGGCAGCCATATCGCCTGCAGCAAAACCAAGTGTTTTCTGCTTCCTTATAGTATGGGCTCCAACGTTAGAGGTCATGACTATGACGGTATTTTTGAAGTCCACCGTCCTTCCCTTGCCGTCTGTAAGCCGCCCGTCTTCCAGGATCTGAAGCAATATATTGAACACGTCAGGATGTGCTTTCTCGATCTCATCGAGCAGCACTACAGAATACGGCCTTCGCCTGACCCTTTCGGTGAGCTGACCGCCCTCTTCATATCCCACATAGCCAGGGGGTGCACCGATCAACCTGGACACAGTATGCCTCTCCGAATACTCAGACATGTCTATGCGTATCATTGCATTTTCATCCCCAAAGAGGGCTTCTGCAAGAGCCTTGCACAACTCGGTCTTTCCCACGCCCGTCGGCCCCAGGAACATAAATGAACCGATGGGACGTTTGGGGTCTTTAAGCCCTGCCCGTGCCCTTCTTATGGAATTTGCCACCGAGTGTACGGCCTCATCCTGGCCAATGACGCGCTTGTGGAGTATTTCCTCCATTTTAAGCAGCCGCTCGGCTTCTGCCTGTTCCAGCCTCTGAACGGGTATTCCCGTCCAGCTCGATACGATTTGGGCTATGTGGTCTTCCGTCACTACCTCGGTATTGGTAGTGTTTTTCGTGGCCCACTTCTCCTTCTCCTTCTCGATCTGTTCGCGGATCCTCTGTTCCTCATCGCGAATCTGTGCGGCTTTCTCAAAGTTCTGGTTCATAACGGCCTCTTCTTTTTCCTTTCTCAGGTTCTCCAGCTTTTCCTCCAGCTCCTTTATCCTGGAAGGCGGTGTAAAGGCCTGCAACCGCACCCGGGATGCAGCTTCATCGATCAGGTCAATGGCCTTGTCCGGGAGATACCTGTCGGTTATATACCGCGATGACAGCTCAACAGCCGCCTTTATGGCCTCATCGGTGATTCTGACCTTATGATGCGCCTCGTACTTATCCCTCAAACCCATCAGTATTTGAACGGCCTCTTCTTTCGAGGGTTCCTCCACCATCACAGGTTGAAATCTCCGCTCCAGAGCCGGGTCTTTTTCCACATGCTTCCTATACTCGTCCAGCGTGGTAGCCCCAATCACCTGCATCTCGCCACGAGCCAAAGCCGGTTTCAATATGTTGGAGGCGTCAATGGCTCCCTCCGCAGCGCCGGCTCCAATGATGGTGTGCATCTCGTCTATAAAGAGGATCACATTGCTGGCCTTCCTTATCTCTTCCATCACGGCCTTAAGGCGCTCCTCAAATTCTCCACGATATTTAGTACCCGCGACCATAGCCGACAAGTCCAGGGTAACAACCCTCTTATCGCGTAAAAGTTCAGGAATATTGCCGTTGACAATCCTTTGGGCCAGCCCTTCAACGATAGCCGTCTTACCTACTCCGGGCTCGCCTATCAAGACAGGGTTGTTCTTGGTTCTCCTGGTTAAAATCTGGAGCACCCGTTCTATTTCCCTCTCCCTTCCTACTACTGGATCAAGGTTGCCTTCCCGTGCCATTTCGGTAAGGTCCCTTCCAAACTGATCCAACGTAGGAGTATTGCTCTTGCGCCTTTTAGCGGTTGTGCTGGACTCACCGCCTTCCTCCTTCAAAGCTTTTAGCAGCTGATCCCTGAGCGCCTGGAAATCCACCCCCAGGTCTTTTAGAATTCGTGCCGCCACTCCTTCTCCTTCCCTGAGAAGTGCCAGCAACAGATGTTCTGTTCCTACGTAGTTGTGTCCCAGATTGCGTGCCTCATAAAAGCTGAGTTCCATAACCCGCTTGGTACGCGGGGTATATCCAAAACCTTCATTGAAATTGAAATGGCCTCTACCAATCAATTCCTCTATCTGCCTTCTGACCTTGTCCGCATCGGCGCCCACCTGTCTAAGAATCTGCGAAGCAACGCCTTCCTCTTCTCGAATCAGCCCCAGCAACAGGTGCTCAGTGCCCACATAGTTATGTCCCAGAGCTCGTGCTTCTTCCTGAGCGTACATCAAAGCCCTCTGAGCCCGTTCGGTAAACCTTCCGAAAAACGCCATATTTCACCCTCCCTTTCTTTTGCTTATAAATTCTCCCTATCTAATCCTCCCTGAAAAACGCTATCCAACTTTTACAATACATTTATTCCTCAATTTAGTATAAAACAAAGCATGATTTTTAGTCCTTCATCTTAAAACAACCTTTTGTTCCTATTTATACCCTCGGCGCCATGGACAAAAACGCCATATCATGTAACCTTGCTGAGTTCCTTTCTGACTCTATCGGCTCTTGCCACATCCAATTCCTGTGCATTTGCCTCCCTGCCTATATAAGCCTGAAGGTGCGCCGGCTGGCATTTGACCATCAGCTCGTTCAGCGTGACAACATCTATTCCGTTTATGATCCCCATATCCACTCCCAGCCGCACCTGCGATAGCATGGACATAAACTCCTGCAGGCTTAGCTTTCTAGCATGCGTCAGTATCCCCAAAGCCCGCCATATGCTGTCTTCAAATTCCAGCTTGCTCGACTGCACCAAAGCCTGTCTGGCCATCTTTTCATTCTCCATTATTTGGCGCACAGCAATATTGATATTGCTTATTATCTCTTCCTCAGATGGACCTAGAGTAATCTGGTTGGATATCTGGTAAATGTCGCCCAGGGCTTCACTCCCCTCACCATAAAGCCCCCTGGCAGTTAAACCCACTTTGGAAATGGTGTGCAAAACGCTGTTTATATAATTGGTGGCCACAAGCCCTGGCAAATGCATCATCACAGAGGCCCGCATGCCTGTGCCCACATTGGTGGGACAGCTGGTGAGATATCCTAAATTCTCGTCAAAGGAGTACTCTATGCTCTCTTCCACGATGTCGTCCACTTTGTTTAACAGCTCCCAAGCTTTGTCAACCTGAAATCCAGGAAAGATGCACTGCATCCGTATATGATCCTCTTCGTTGACCATTATGCTTATCTGCTCACCGTGATTGATGAGAGCAGCGGCTACCTCTGCACGCTCTATCAGGTCCGGGCTTATTAAATGCTTCTCTACCAGCACATATTTCTCCACATCTTTCAAGTTTTTTAAAGGAATGAAATCAAAATCCCGGCTCAATATCGAGTTGCTTTCCAGGATGCTTTTCCTCACCATATCCACAACTTTCTGCGACACTTCTCGGTTTGCTATAGACGGGAATGGCAATCCGGCTATGTTTCTTGCAATCCTTATACGGCTGCTCATGACTATGCCGTTGTAAGGCCCGCTCTCGTTTATCCAGCTCATTCCAAAACTCCCTCCTTATAGGTGACCCAGCTGTTTTTCAAGCTCTCGTATCTGGTCCCTTAGCCTAGCAGCCTCCTCAAAAGCTTCGGTCTCGATGGCTTTTTGAAGCTGGGCTTTCAGCTGCTGAATCTGCCGCTCAAGGCGTAGGCCCACTCCTGCCCTTCTGGGCACCTTGCCGTTGTGCTTTATGCTCCCCTGAACCCTTTTAATTACGGGGTTGAGCTCCTCAGCAAAATACTTGTAGCAATCCTGGCATCCTAACCTTCCAAGTTTTCTAAACTGCATAAAATCCATGCCGCAGGTCTTGCACCTGATCAAACCTTGGTTTCCAACGGGGGCAGCTGTCTTACCCATATCCAGGAAACCAGTTAAAAGATCATTTATGGAAAATGGGACAAACATTTTGAAATCCCCTTTTTGCTTGGCACATTCCTCACATAAATAAAGCTCTGTCTTATGGTTGTTCACTATCTTTGTAAAGTGAACCGTCGCAGCGCGTTTTTGACATTGTTGACATAGCATTGGATTTCACTCCTTCTTCAATTAAAATCGAAAACGGGGTTACACCCGCTTGCCTCAAATAATCAATTACGCAGCTTTAAAATGGTGGTTAGCATTGCCTTCATGATACTGGCGCGAACGTTATCTTTCAAACTCGTCGGTATGCCTATTGCTTTGTCCTGTATAGCCGCTTTCATTATGAGCGACTCCCTCTCGGTTATAATGCCTTTATTGAACATATGATAAATTATATCCTCAGCAGCCTGCTGCGATATGCGATTGCCTATCCTTTCCTTAAGTAGATACATTATATAATCATTGTTATCCATATCTAAACGTATAATGCGAATATACCCTCCCCCGCCCCTTCGGCTCTCTATATAGTACCCACGATCAAGCGAAAAACGCGTAGCCAATACATAGTTGATTTGAGAAGGGGCACACTCGAAATAGTCGGCAAGCTCGTTCCTTTGAAGTTCTAGTTGACCGTTGCTCTCCTCTAGCAGTGCTTTTATAAACTCTTCGATCATATCGCTCAATCGTGCCATTCACATCACCTCTTTAGTTATTGACCTTCTTTGACTTTCATTTTTAATTATAACCAATAATAACAAAAAAATAACATTTAATATTACAGGAATTATCTCTAATTTAGACCCTATTTTTTTGTTACGTCAATTTAACTCTTAAAATTAAACATTTAAGCAGGTTTGCTTAACTATTGCTTTATTTTGAGCATTTTGAAGCCTTATATTTTTCTTAAATTTATAATTTCATTTTTATGAGTTTTTTATCATTATCGTATATACAAAATCATACAATCGTGATAGACTATATAGCAGAAGCAAGATAAAAAAGGGGGATAATTGCCATGAAAAATCTAGGCCTACAGCTCTATTCCGTAAAAGAGCTGACAGAAAGGGACTTCATCGGCACTTTAAAGGAAGTAGCCAAAATTGGCTATGATGGGGTGGAATTTGCTGGCTTTTTTAACACTCCCTCCAAGGAACTCAAAAAAGCGCTGGACGATTTAAACCTCACTCCTTGCGGTAGCCACACAAGCATAGACCTACTCCAAAACAACCTTGACGAAGTGATAGACTACAACCTCGAAATCGGAAACCGTTACATAGTATGTCCTGGCATTCCTCCACATATGCGTGACAGCGCCGATGCTTACAAAAAGCTGGGAGAAGCGTTCAACAAGATCGGCCAGCGGTGCAAGCAGGAGGGCATTCAGTTTGCATATCATAACCACGCTTTTGAATTTGAAAAATTCGACGGTGAATATGGGCTGGATATCTTGATGGCCCACACTGACCCTGAGCTTGTACACCTAGAATTGGACACGTTCTGGGTAGAATACTGCGGTTTAAAGTCGGTAGACTTCTTGAAGAAATATCCACGGCAGTGTTCTTCCCTCATCCACATAAAAGACCTTAAAAGCATGGATGAAAAGGTGAGCACGGAGATAGGCAACGGCATAATGGACTTCGTTGAAATCGTTAAAGTTTGCAAAGAGCTGGGAACCAAATGGTATATAGTAGAACAGGAGGAATTCGAAATACCCCAGCTTGAGAGCATAAAACAAAGCCTTAATTATATGCGGAGCATATTATAGGGGAAGGAGTAGATGATAATGAAAGACGGTAAGCTATGTATAGGTATAATTGGGGCTGGAAATATAGCTCAAAACGCTCATATTCCAAACTACAAAAAGCAGAAGGATGTAGAAATAATCGGAGTATGCGATTTCAACCTCGATAGGGCTAAAGATGTTGCCAGCAGGTTTGACATAAAATACGCATCCAACAACTTCCAGGATATCATCAATATCGAAGAGATTGATGCAATAAGCATTTGTACCCCAAACAACTCTCACGCTGAGATCTCCATCGCTGCAGCTAACGCCAAAAAGCATATACTGTGTGAAAAGCCCATGGCCATGAACGTAAAAGAGGCCGAAGAGATGTACAAAGCCGCCAAGGACAACAACATCATATTCATGATGGGCTTTGTAAACAGATTTCGCGCCGAGAGCAAACTTATAAAGGCCCTAGCCGATGCTGGCAAATTTGGAGAAATATATTACGCAAAAGCAGGCTGGATGAGGAGGCGCGGCACACCCCTAGGTTGGTTTACTGACCTCTCCAAATCTGGAGGCGGCCCCGTCATCGATATCGGCGTTCACGTCATCGATTTGACATGGTATTTCATGGGCAAACCAAAGCCAATTAGCGTAAGCGCCGCTACATATAGCAAAATAGGCAATTATCAGACCAAGGGCGTAGGCCGATGGGTGGCTCTGGATGCTGACAACATCGTCTTTGAAACCGAGGATTCGGCTTCGGGCTTCATCCGATTTGAAAATGGTGCTTCTATGACATTTGATGTAAGCTGGGCCATCAATGGAAAAGATACAGGGGTATACAGCTACATCTACGGTACAAAGTCAGGGGCAAGCCTAAACCCGCTAATGATTTACGGCGAAGAAGAAAATTACCTTATGGACTCCTCGCCAGTCATCAGGCAGGAGGACAGCTTCGCCAATCAAATAAGTCACTTTATAGAATGTATACGCGAAGGCAAGGAACCTATAGCACCAGTAGAGGACGGCCTTGAGGTTCAAAAAATGCTCAATGGCATATACGAATCGGCAAAGCTTGGGAGAGAAGTGACGCTGTGATGTCCCTCCCTCGATAAATTTGTGGATACCCCAGCGATGGATGGAGGCATACACCGCAGATCAATCAGCATTCCTCGGATAACCCAGATCATCCGTCATTCTTCCATCCCTGTCAGGTTTATACCACTAAAGTAGGGGGGTAATGTAATTCATCCTAAAAATTTAACATCATAGGGAAAATAATAAAAACCTCCTACAGGGCTACTATACGAAATGCCCCGTAGGAGGTTTTCGTTTTTCATTTAAAAGCTCTCAGCCTTCGATTACCTGTTTAGCCAGCTCTATCGGCGATATCGCATCCTTGGAAAATGGTTTAAGCCTAAGGCTGAAATTGAACTCATGGGGCAGCAACCTGTACTGCGGTAACTGGCCAGGTCCACAGCTGGCGCTACCCAGCCCGTGCTGCCTGTAATCCAGGTTTACAGTTATGAAGTCGCGCTTCGTCAAATCATAAGTATGCGTAGCAGCATCAAGATCCTGCGTAGTGAACCAGTGCGCGCTGAATTCCAGCTGCGGCATTCCTACAACCAGCAAGCCCATACCGCGCGTATCGGTAAAGGACACCCACCGTACATCGATGCGGTTCCCATTCTCCTGCGGGCGTACATAGGGCGTGTACAGGTCATCCACCTTGCAGCTGTATACGCCAAAGCGATTGGCCTCCTTGCTGTCACAATAGCTCTCGCCAGGGCCGCGCCCATACCACCATACCCCATCCATACAAGCCGGCAGCGCCATCTGTAGCCCAATTCTCGGCAGGGTATCCGGCAGCTTGCCCTGTGGCACACCATGAACCACCATGACCACATCTCCACTGCCATAAATATTATAGATATACTCACAGGCTATGCCCCAGTCATACACTGGCGGAGCTATGCGCGAGGTAACCTTTACTTGCACCACGTTTTTATCGCAAGCCTTCAATTCAACGCCATCTATACGGTGCTGCAGCCTATCAAGGCCAGCCCTACGCCACATGACAGCCTCGTGTACATCGTTATCAGTAGGTGCTCTCCAGAAGTTCATCTTGGGGCCTTTTGTCAACATATCCATTCCTTGATAAGTCCAGGATTGTATGACGCCCATTATCCTATCGAACACCAGCTCAAAATCGTCACCCGAAATCAAGAGCTTATTCCCTCGTTGTTCATAAGACACCGGTGGCATGGATGCCACATGTACTTTCAGAGCAGGTGCCTCTACCGGAAGCTTAAACTGCGCCCAGGCAACCTCATATCCTCTCTCGGCCCATGGTGTGTCACATGCCAAGACAAAATGCAAATTCAACCAGTAATCGGTACCAGGCTTAACAACCTGTGGCATTTGCATGGGTATGGTCACGATCTGGCTCTCCCCGGCCTTAATATGAGGCATACTAATCTGCCCACCTTGCAATACTTGTCCATCTGCAACTAAATCCCATGATAAAGCCAAGTGGTCCAGCGAAATGAAATCATACCGATTGATAATCCGTACCTTACCTGCCTTCAAATCTACCTCTTCCACCTTTACCGGCTCAAGCACCTTTTTGTATTCTATTAATCCAGGTGATGGTGTCCTGTCCGGAAACAGCAGACCGTCTATGACAAAATTTCCATCATTGGGCTGGTCTCCAAAGTCACCGCCGTAGGCAAAGTACTCCTTCCCATCAGCCGTCCTTTGCCTGATGCCGTGGTCCAGCCACTCCCATACACAGCCTCCCTGCAACCTCTTATACGTATAGAAAACTTCCCAATACTCTTTCAGATTACCTGGTCCATTGCCCATGGCATGGGCGTACTCGCAAAGTATGTGGGGTTTTTTCATACCTGTCTTCTGACCTAGCTCTATCATCTTATCGACGGAAGTGTACATCGTGCTGTATACATCTGCCACTTTAGGCTCCACCTCTTCATTGTCGAATATGAGCCTGGTTTCACCCTCGTAATGGATGAGGCGAGTGGGGTCTATCTCACGGGCTTTTTTAGCCATGGCTTCATGATTTCGCCCAAAGCCCGATTCATTTCCCAGCGACCACATGATGATACTGGGATGATTTTTGTCTCGCTGGACCATTCTCTCCATCCGATCCACATATGCCTCTTCCCATTCGGGTGCATCGCTCAATCTATTCCAATCGTTTATCACTGCAAAGCCATGACACTCAAGGTCAGCCTCGTCTATAACGTAAAGCCCATATTCATCACACAGGTCATAAAACCTAGGATCATCGGGATAATGGGAAGTCCGCACTGCATTTATGTTGTGCCGTTTCATGAGGATAACATCTTGTATCATGGCATCCAATGGGACTGCCCTGCCAAGGTCAGGGTGGTGCTCATGGCGATTTACACCCTTGAGCTTTATGGCAACCCCGTTGACCAAAAAGTTTCCATCCTTCAATTCTATGGACCTGAACCCAACCCTGGAGGGGATAACTTCCAAAATGCGTCCATCAGCGTCCTTTACGGCAAGCAACAATTTATATAGGTAAGGCGATTCGGCCGACCACTTCTTGGGATTGGATACAGGAATCTCCATAGCCAATGTGATCTGGCTGTCAGCCGATATAGAAAACTTCTGTTTTATCGGATTCTCGGTAATAGGACAATTATGGGCATCCAGCAACTTAACTTCGACTTCACCGTCCACCCCTTGCTGGGATGCGTTATTCAAAACAGCCTTGATATGGAGAACCGCATCCTGGTACTTTTCATCCAGCTGGGTACGAACAAAATAATCAAATAGATAGACTTTAGGCCTGGCAAGGAGATACACATCCCTAAATATGCCGCTCAGCCACCACATGTCCTGGTCTTCCAAATAGCTCCCATCACTCCACTGGTACACCCTAACGGCCAAAGTGTTCTTGCCCGTACGAACCCAGGGGGTTATATCAAACTCGGCCGGTAAACGGCTACCCTGGCTGTATCCTACCTCGTTACCGTTTACCCACACGTGAAATGCGCTATCCACTCCCTCGAATCTTAAAGCTATTTTGTATCCCTGCCAGCTTTCGGGTATGTAGAAATCTCGCCTGTAACAACCAGTAGGATTTTCGCTGGGCACCCGTGGTGGATCCACCGGAAAAGGATATATCACGTTGGTATAGTGCGGCCGCCCGTACCCCGCCATCTGCCAGTTCAAAGGCACTTGAATATCATCCCACGATGTTACATCATAATCCTCCCGGTAAAACCCTTCAGGCGCTTCTGCAGGAGACCCGGCATAATAAAACTTCCATACTCCATTGAGCAGCTTAAACCTCACAGAAGCCCCCCGCTGGCCTATCAAAGCCGATGCCTCATCGTGATAGGGAATAAAGTAGGCCCTGCTGGGCATACGGTTACGTTGAAGTACCTTTGGGTTCTCCCAGTCATTTACAGTTTTAACCGTTTCATGCATAATGAAATCGCCCCTCCTCGAAAAATATTTATAGAAACATGATCCATTTAAAAATATGGCTAATGATGTTCTAAAAAACTGATGCGTTATAATCATCCACGATTTGCTCTACCAATCTCACACGTTCAACATTGCCGGTAGAAGAGAGTTCATCGTATATTCCAAGGATATCAACACAAATTCCCCCATTTTAAAATATAATGTAGCAAATAAGATATAAAATTCCCCATAATTTAAAGTAACCGTAGCCTTAAACCTTATAATTTGAAACTTTAACTTAAGAGAAAAATAAACTATATTTTTCCAGAGAATTACAAATTGCTTCTATGTTTTCAAGAGGCACATCAGGGCCACATTCAGCTACCAGCATAAGGCCTCCTTCAGGAGATCCCAGCTTTTCAACAACCTCCCTTACATGCTCATCAATATCCTCAGGGGTACAAAATGGAAACATCTGGCGATCTAAGTCGGCATCCACACATACTTTCCCTTTGCATACCCTTACCAGATTGTCAATACCATTAGCCCTTACCTGAGGGTTTATAACATTTACGCCGCACTCGATCAAATCAGGTATGATAGGATAAATGTACCCATCACTGTGCATGTATACATATCTACCAGCTTCATGGCAACGTTGATATATCCTGTAATAACAGGGCTTTAAATATTTTCTCCATTTCTCGGGACTAACAGGTAGGCTATTTTGCATTCCCAGGTCATCTCCAAAATACAGCACCTGAGAGTCGTTATTCCTCAACAGTAACTCCAATTGCCTCATATTGTACTCCAAGACAATATCGATAAGCATCTGAAGCTCAGGGGGTTCCTCGGCGAAATCTATCATAAGCTCTTCAAAACCGCGCAAGTCAGCCAATCTCAAATACATAAACCCATGTGGTACACCCATATCTACCTCCGGGGCTTTTAAACTGCGAACCGCTTCTCGCGTGGGCACTGGGTGGGATGTAACGATGGCCTCCATGCCATCGTGAACATTGGTCCACACACAACCCCAAGCATCTATATGTTGCCCTTGATTGTATGTCTTAGGCTTTGCATTGTAATCATAGCTACCCCTTTTATATTCTCCAAATATAAAAGAGTGCCTTAATACGATATCTTCCAATTCTTCTCCATACTTCATCCAAGTAGCCGGAAGCAACGATACCCTCACCGGTATCCTTTCGGGACGCTGAAACTTCATAGCCTTCATAAAATTTCTCATATAGTCGCTCATAAAGGATCTCCTTTTCTATTTCTATAATTAGAAG
Organism: Bacillota bacterium; assembly: GCA_023622385.1. Taxonomy (GTDB): domain Bacteria; phylum Bacillota; class Clostridia; order Caldicoprobacterales; family Caldicoprobacteraceae; genus Caldicoprobacter. The sequence goes on from JAMNZI010000191.1 coordinate 21,374, forward strand.
AATACAAACCCTTTTTACCATAAATTATAATGCATTTTTTATAATTACAAAATGCAGAATCACTATATTTATTTCGCCTAGCCAACAATTAGCTTCAACCCTACTTTCTACGGCTTTACTTTTTATAACCTCACCAGATCCGCTTATAATTTCCTTAAAACGATATCAAATAATATGGTATTTTGCATTTTGCATAAAAACAAAAAAGACCGTACCCCATCCCTTAGATGAGGACGATCTTTTCTGCCTCTTTACTCAACAGTGAAAGGTAGCAATGCTAAATTTCGCGCTCTCTTGATGGCCACAGTAAGCTGCCTTTGATGCTTAGCACAGTTTCCGGAAATCCTGCGCGGAAGGATTTTCCCTCGCTCGGTCATATATTTCCTGAGCCTTTGAACATCCTTATAATCTATCTTCTCAACTTTATCCAAGCAAAAGCTGCAAACTCTCTTTTTATTGCGCCTCCCTCTAGAAGGCTTTGCCGCATTTTCCACCATCTACCTTTACCTCCTTCCACTTTAGAATGGAAGCTCATCCTCTTCTCCTTCAATGTATTGGAAACCGGCAGGGGCGTCATCGTATTCTTGCTGTCCTCCGTATTCTTGCTGCGGATGAGGCAGATCATCAAACGGCACCGTGCTCCTATCCATCCCCGCCGAACTATCGCGATCCAAAAATACCACTTCATCTGCTACCACTTCAGTGACATAGCGCCGCTGTCCGTCGCGCCCCTCATAACTGCGGGTTTGGATCCTTCCGGTAACGGCCACCAACCTGCCCTTGCCGAGATATTTAGCGCATGTTTCGGCCAACCCCCGCCATACTACAATGGGAATAAAGTCGGCTTCACGCTCTCCTTGCTGATTGGTAAAATTTCTATTTACCGCCAAGAAAAAAGTCGTTACCGCAACACCGCTAGGGAGGTACCGAATCTCCGGGTCTTTGGTTAAACGCCCGATCAATATAACTTTATTTAACAATTTTTACACCCACTTTCTACTATTCGTCCTCCCGGACAATCAAATAGCGGATGACCTCATCTGTGATCTTATACACGCGTTCCAGTTCCCGTGGGACAGAAGGCCCTGCAGTAAAATTCATGAGCACATAATAGCCCTCTCTAAAGTCATCGATGGGATAGGCCAGCTTTCTTTTGCCCCACTCATCTACCTTCTCTACCTGTCCACCCTGTTCAGCAATGAGATTTGAAAATTTCTGGACGCTCTGCTTAATAGCCTCTTCTTCCAGATCAGGGCGGAGCACATACATGGTCTCGTATTTCCTTATCCTCATCCGGTTTCACCTCCTTTTGGACTTTGGCCCTGCTTCAAAGCAGAGCAAGGATGTAGAATAGATGCTGCTTTTCCACTTTTACACCATTTGCATTATATCATTGTCCTAGGTTAAATGCAACTAAAAAGTTTATCTCATCCGCACTGCAAAAATTTGACTATGAATTAGGGTCTAGGATATCCCTCAGTGCATCGCCAAAAAGGTTAAAGCCCATAACTACCAGCATGATCATAAGCCCTGGAAAAAATGAAACCCACGGTGCCTGATCAAGCAATCCCTTGCCGCTATCCAAAATAACCCCCCAGCTGGGCTCAGGTGGTTGAGCTCCCAATCCTAAAAAGCTTAAAGAAGCCTCTATTACGATGGCCTTAGGCAGTTCTAAAGTAGCCATGACAATCACAGGTGCCAGCGCATTGGGAAGCACATGCCCGAATATTATTCGGGCATCGCTCATGCCAAGGATACGGGCGGCTTGGACAAATTCCCGTTCCCTTAATGAGAGAAACTGGCCCCTTACCACCCTGCAGTATCCTGCCCAGCTGGCAAGGGCAATGGCTATTATGACGTTTTCAACCCCTGTGCCCAGAGCAGCAATAAAGGCTATGGCCAAAAGGGTGGTGGGAAACGCCCAAGCAATATCGCTTATGGAGGTGATGATATAATCCACAACCCCACCGTAATATCCCGCCAGGGCTCCCAGCACCGTACCTATCACCAGCGAAACTCCTACCGCCACAAATGCCACCTTTAGGGATATCCGCGTTCCGTAAACTATCCTGCTAAATATATCTCTGCCAAACTCGTCTGTACCAAACAAATGCTCAGCCGAAGGAGGCTGCAACACCGCCGAAATATCAGGCTTATCATACTCGTATGGTGCCAGCCAGGGTGCGAACGCCGCCGTACAGACAAACAACAAGATGATCACCGCTCCAAATACAGCTCCTTTATGCTTAAAAAGCTTTGCAACAAAATCGGCAAGGGGCTTGCGCACCTTTTCCTCCCTAACCTCTAAAGCCTGCCGCTCAATCCATTCATTTTCAAGGTACACTCCTCCATTTCTACTCTGTGGCACAATCATCCCTCATATCACCTTCTTTCAACAAGATTAACTGTATCTTATCCTGGGGTCCACAATGGCGTATAGTATATCTGCCAAAATGTTGGCCAAGATTATTGAGGAAGTCAGCACTATCATGGAGCCTTGGACAACGGGGTAGTCCCGTGCCAGTATGGAATCCACCATCAATCGCCCTATTCCCGGGATGCTGAATATGATTTCGAGAGCAACTGACCCGCCAATGATCCATCCCAGCCTAAGACCCATAAGCGTAATAACGGGTATCAGGGCGTTTTTAAGCGCA
>JAMNZI010000184.1 GCA_023622385.1 Bacillota bacterium
GTAAAGAAGAAAGAGGAATATGATGCTAAGAAAGTATTAGGGGTAATAAGAGAGAGGCAAATACAAGCTGCGTAGTGAAAAATATGATGACAAAATTGGTGGGGGATAGCAGGTTTCACCTCCATTAGGGCATAGACCCTGTATACGAGCAAAGCTGCACCCCCACCACTCCCCTAGGCAGTACGAAGGAATGTAAGGGCAAGGACCCAGGGAGGCATGATAGGGTATGCCATGGGGATAAAATTGGAATAGTTTGGGTCTCTCACAGCACTACGAACTTTTCTTTAGGATAAGGTTATGAAAGCAGTGCTGTGAAGATGGTAGGTGGGATATTGTGTCTTATTAGGGAAAGAGTGAGAGGGGCTTTGAATAGCTGCGTAATTCTATGATATATGCAGCTATTTGAAGATAATAAACAATTTATTGAGATAGGAGGTATAATATGGCACCTATTTTGGAGGTCAAAGGTCTTAAAAAAGAGTTCAAGGGTTTTGCTTTAAGAGATATAAGCCTTACTTTGGAAAGAGGATATATTATGGGCTTTATTGGGCCGAATGGTGCGGGGAAGAGCACAACTATAAAACTTATAATGAATTTGCTTAAGAGGGATGGTGGGGAGATTAAAGTTTTTGGGCTTGACAATATTAAACACGAAAAAGAAATAAAGAACAGGATCGGGTTTGTATTCGATGAAAACTATTTTTATGAAGAACTAACGGTAGCAGAGATGAAAAGAGTGATAGCGCCTTTGTATAAAAATTGGGATGATGGCGCTTTTAATAGGTACCTGAAGGAATTTTCACTGCCTCCAGATAAAAAGATAAAAGAATTATCCAAAGGGATGAAGATGAAGTTCTCTCTTGCTGTGGCGTTATCGCACAATGCAGAATTGCTCATAATGGATGAGCCGACTTCAGGCCTTGACCCAATCATACGAAGTGAACTGCTGGATATATTAACTTCTGTCATACAGGATGAAAACAAGGGGGTATTTTTTTCGACCCATATCACTTCGGACTTGGATAAGATAGCGGATTATATAACATTTATCAATGATGGCAGGATTATATTTTCTTGTCCTAAAGATGATATCTTTGAAAAATACGCACTGGTAAGAGGGCCGAAGGAAATACTCAATGCTGGCCTAAGGCAGTACTTCGTTGGTATAAAGGAAAACCGGTTTGGTTTTGAGGGGCTTGTCAAAGATAAGCATCAGCTTAATAAGATATTTAAGGATGGAATTGTCATCGATAAACCGTCTCTTGATGATATAATGCTATATTTTAGGTAATTGCAAAATTATAGCACTGTTAATAACAGCTAGAAACATTAATGGAATATAAAGGCAATGCAATGGTCATAAGAAGCTAAATTTAATCATGAAAGTGATAGTGTTGATTGATGTACCTTGAAAACTTAAGAAAAAAGGGCATAACTAACTAGACCCTAATTTATGGTAAATTAAGGTAGGAACTTAAAGTTGATTGACAATGAAATGGTTGTATATTGGGTTAAGCTATAGACTTAATAGAGCGGATTTTGTCTACAGCTCCTATACGGTAAGCGAGTAAAACGATAATAAGATGAGCAGCGCCTGCCATAAACAAATCCGATTTGATGGTTTTACGATTTCTTGCTCTAGTACTACCAAGCTGTAGAGGGAGTTTAAGCCTTGATATAACTTGTTCAATGATATGGCGGCAATCTGCTATCTTAATCCCATAGCTCTGTACCTCTAGGTATAGGGGTGTTAACTCTATAGTTATCTTTGGGGTATGTGTAAAACATTCTTCCGCAGTTGGAAGTAGTGCATTTATTTTCACAGGAGCAGAGATATTTGCCACCAGGTAGTTTGGTAGTTTTAGGGCATATGAACTTATTTCTGAAAGCTCTATTTTTACCTTTGCAGGATCTATCCCATTTCATGGGGAGGGATGGGTCTTTAGGGCAGGTAGGGATACCATATTCATTGAATCCTGGTTTACCAAAGTTTTGTTTAGTATTTCTGGGGTTAAGGGCGATGACAGGGAGTATACCGTGCTTTTCGAAGAGGTATTTATAGTTGGGAACATGATCGAAGCCTGAATCAGCGGTAAGTGCCCAGATATTGAAGTCGGGGTGACGGTTGAGGAAGTTGTCAATAGCAGGTATAAGGAGTTTGCCATCCCATGTAAGTTTGGTTTCTTCAAGAGAATTTAAGTTTGTATTATTGGTATCTGGTTGATAATCGCAGAAGTCGAGATACCTGATGATACCGAGGGCATTGGAGACAACTACAGCTTTATGAGCGTAGCAGAAGGTGCCGTTGATGTATTGTAGTTTAACGTTGGGGTCAGCGGAGGCAGTTTTGGGCATTTGGTTGTAAGCCATTTTGTAGATATCTTCTTTAGGTTTATCTTTATTAAGGTATTGGAGCTTTTTAAGGAGGGCATTGAAGAATTTAGGGTTATTTTCTTTGACGTAATATTCGATGCCTGTGGTGTCCATGATATAAAGCTGGGCAGGGTTGAAGACTAGTTCTTTTTCGAGGGCTTGAGCTATTTCTTGGCAGATGGGCTTGGTGATATCGACGATTTTATGGAAGAAATTTTCAATATCATCACAGTAATCCTGTTTGAATCTTGAGTAGAAAGAGTGGTCGGGGACGGATTTAAGGCCGCAGAAGTTGCGAAGTTCTTTAGAGTAGGAGAGGAAGATAACAAGTAAAGAAGGTCCAGGGATAGACAATAACTTTTGAAGTATCAAGGTAGAGACGATAGAGGTGAGGGGGTTATTATGATGACGGCCAAGATGTTTGTTATAGTGATGCTGCCAGGATAGAGGTATTAGCTCTTCGATATTGATGAATTGTTCCAGTAGATGAAGCAACATAGGCTTTTCGATGGTGACATATTTATAGAAATCATCGATGAAATCTGAGAAATCAAATTGTTTAGGTTTCATGTAGGATTCCCTCCATTTCCTTTTATGGGATATATTTGTATAATTAACATAAAATACAATTTGACAGAAGTGGAGGGAATCCTGCCTGAAATAAGAAGTAAAACCCTGAAAAATAAAGAATTTTAGGTTTTTACAAAAGCCTATAGTCAATTAATTTATGGAGGATTGAGTGATGGGATATACTGGAATCCGACATTTATTCAATTTCTGGTATACTTTTAAGGCTCTCTTCGAGTATTTCATCGCTGTATTCTACATCCTGAAGCGTATTGCTTAAATACGATTCGTACGCACCTAGGTCGAAGTAGCCATGACCACTCAGATTGAAAAGTATGACCTTGCTTTCGCCTGCTTCTCTGCAACGTATAGCTTCGTCGATTGCTACCTTTATGGCATGAGCTGATTCGGGGGCGGGCAGTAAGCCTTCAGTCCTGGCAAACAGCAAAGCGCTTTCAAATACTTCCTTTTGGTGGACGGCCCGGGCTTCTATCAAACCATCGTGATAAAGCTGGCTTACAAGAGGAGAATCCCCGTGGTATCGAAGCCCGCCGGCGTGGATAGCTGGAGGAACAAAGTCATGTCCCAGTGTGTACATCATAATAATAGGTGTCATTTTAGCGGTGTCACCGTAATCATATGCGAACCTGCCTTTGGTGAGCGTGGGACATGCAGCGGGTTCAACCGCTATTGCTCTGATGTTTTTTCCGTCTCTGATTTTGTCCATCAAGAAGGGAAAACTGATGCCAGCAAAATTGCTGCCTCCTCCGCAGCATCCGATGATGATGTCGGGGTATTCGTCTATTTTTTCCATTTGTAGCTTTGCTTCCAGTCCTATAATGGTCTGATGAAGTATAACATGGTTGAGTACGCTTCCCAGAGCGTAATTGGTATTATCATTAGAAACTGCATCTTCGACCGCCTCACTTATGGCTATACCCAAACTGCCTAATGAATTGGGATTTTGTTCTAATATTTTTCTACCCGCTTCAGTATATGGACTGGGACTTGGTATAACAGTAGCACCGTAGCTTTCCATAAGCAACTTGCGGTATGGTTTTTGCTGGTAACTTACCTTAACCATGTATACTGTGCATTCCAGCCCAAACATTTTTGCTGCAATGCTCAGCGCTGACCCCCACTGTCCGGCTCCCGTTTCGGTAGCTAGTCTCTTTATTCCTTCCAACTTATTATAGTAGGCCTGCGGTATGGCAGTGTTCAATTTATGGCTGCCAGATGGAGTTACGCCCTCATACTTGTAGTATATCCTAGCTGGGGTATCAAGCTGTTTTTCCAACCTGTAGGCCCTACACAGCGGTGAAGGTCTAAATAATTTGTACAGTTCCTGAACTTCGTCGGGTATCTCGATATAGCGTTCACGGCTGACTTCTTGTTCTATTAAAGCTTTAGGGAAAATAGGGGATAAATCTTCCGGACGGATGGGTTTTTTTGTTACAGGATGAAGAGGTGGCTTTAACGGATTAGGCATGTCAGCCTGAATATTGTACCACATTGTAGGAAGTTCATTTTCAGATAGATATATTCGGTATGGTACTCTTCTCATCTTTCTCATCTCTCCTCTTCTAAATAGTGTTAAAGTTATTGTACAACAAACAAGAAAAAGAGGCAAGCGACCATAGCATAGCTCAGCCATGAGGAGTAAATTTTTTAACAATACCATATAATAACATTTTGCCTTAATTTTCTATGTTAAATATTTCCAGTATATTTCTCTCTCTTTTACGCCAAAAAGACCGGCTAAGGTTCATCCTCAGCTTTTTATTAAATTTTAGACAGAAGTTTCGCAAATTAATAAATAAAAATGGCGTAATCCTTTGATATTTAGAGGTTTAGAAAGAATAATACTCGAAATACGTAAATTCCGATTTTTACTGGAAAAAATTTAGGGTTAAAAAATGGGACCATCCTTTCTATAATTAAATTTTGTGTAACAAATTCAAAACAGAAAGGATGGTCCAAGATGATCAAAAGTCATATAAAAAGAATGTTCTCCTACTTCTCCAGGATATATCATCTTGGAGAAGAAGTCAAGAGGTTAAAAGACGGGAGGATAAGACCCCAAGTGGAAACCTCGACTATAGCTTTATAGTTTTGTTTGCATTTATCTGTGGGCTTAAAAGTTTTAATAGACTAGAGCGTTGGCTGGAGAATAAGAAATTTAAAAAATTATTACCAAGGAGAAGGAAATTACCTCGGATAGATACTATTAGGCGTTCGTTGAGTAG
>JAMNZI010000112.1 GCA_023622385.1 Bacillota bacterium
AGCTTTTGTTCGAATATCTGGCGTACTATGTTTGGCAAGGAATATCACTCCATTTCCCCACCGTTATATGCACATTTTACCATTGAATTGGGAGTTGTGCAAGTGTGACGTTTGGCCTAATTGGGTTGCCTGACGTTGCATTGCAGGTTTTTCTGAAGCGACATGAGTTTAATTTTTTTTTGAAAGGATTTTCCTTTGATGCCATGGCATAAAAAACGCTTGATAGGGATTACTTTACATTAGAGTGTGGTCTGTTGGTATAGATGAAAAGCAATTTCAAAAATTATAGTAAAATATATAAAAAAGCATTAAAATAAAATATGAATCTAAAATGGAAAGGATTGGTGAATAAACATGGAAACAAAGTTTTTTGGAAATAAAGTAACCATAATTGGAGCGGGCTTTGTGGGAGCCACCACCGCTTATGCCCTGATGATAGGTGGAACGGCGTCCGAGATCGTACTGGTGGATGTAAACCAGAAAAGGTTGGAAGGCGAGGTGATGGATCTCAATCACGGTATAGCCTTTGTTCCTCCTGTCAAGATACGGGCCGGCACATACGAGGATTGCGCTGATTCCAATGTGATTATCATAACCGCAGGGGTGGCTCAAAGGCCAGGTGAGACCCGTATTGATCTGCTTAAGAGAAACATAGAGGTTTTCCGCTCAATTGTCCCGAATATTGTAAAGTATAACAAGGACTGCATTATACTGGTGGTCACCAATCCGGTGGATATACTGACCTACGTAACTCTTAAGATTTCAGGGCTGCCTCCCTCTCAGGTCATTGGTTCGGGTACCGTGCTGGACAGCGCACGTTTTAAATTCCTACTGGGGCAGCATTGTCATGTTGCGCCACAAAATGTTCACGCTTACATCATAGGCGAACACGGTGACAGCGAGGTAGCTGCTTGGAGCATTACCAATATAGCTGGAATGCCGATAGAACAATATTGCTTGAGGTGTGGACGTGCCTGCGAGAGCGATGAAAAGATGAAGATATTCGATGAGGTGAAAAATGCTGCCTATAAAATAATCGAAGCCAAGGGTGCCACTTATTATGCGGTGGGCCTTGCCGTAAGGCGCATAGTGGAGGCTATACTGCGGGATGAAAACGTGGTGCTCCCGGTGTCGTCGCTTATGCAGGGTTACTATGGAGTGGAGGATATATGCTTAAGCCTTCCTACGCTGGTCAACGCTAAGGGAGTTGTCCGAGTGCTGGAACTTCCTTTAAGCCAATCTGAAGAGGAAGGATTCAGAAGGTCAGCCGAGATTTTGAAAGGGTGGTTAAAAGAAGCGGGGTTTTAAAGGGGGATTATCATGCCTTTGCACGTTGTTTTAGTAGAACCAGAGATTCCTCAAAATACAGGCAACATAGCTCGTACATGTGCCGCTACAGGGTGCATCCTTCATCTGGTAAGGCCGCTGGGCTTCTCCACTGAGGATAAATACCTCAAAAGGGCAGGTCTGGATTACTGGCATCTGGTGGAGATACATTATCACGATTCGGTAGACGAGATATTTGCCCGTTATCCGCAAGGGGATTTTTACTTTTCCACCACCAAGGCGGCCAAGGATTACACTTCGGTGAGATATACCCCTGACAGCTTTATATTTTTTGGTAAGGAAACGGCCGGACTCCCGGAGGACTTGCTCAGAAGGCACTATGATCGCTGCATACGAATTCCCATGAGGGCGGAGGCAAGATCGCTGAACCTGTCCAACTCTGTGGCCATTGTTGTGTATGAAGCGTTGAGGCAGCTAGGCTTTCCGGGATTGGAGCTTAAAGGCAGGTTAAGGTCTGAAATAAATGGTCAACCATAGATTGGACCTATTTTGTCGTGCCGGATATAATAGCCTGGGATCTGAAATATACTGATATTGAGGTGTGCTTGAAGCAGGCGGCCATGGCCATTCCGTTGGGGGAGGAATCTCATGTGAAGCAGGATTTTGGTTTTCGGGCAAGGCGGATGGAGAAGGATGTCGATGGTACAACCCTACATGAGATATTGCGGTGGTCTTCTGAAGAGCTTTACCGCTATATACAGAGGGAGATGGAGATAAATCCTTTGCTTAAGATGCGAGAGGATTCTAAAAGGGAGATAGAAGAGGCTTTTGGTGCTAGATTTCCAGTAGACATGGATGAGTGGTTCCGGGATGCCTGTGATGATGACGATATAGATGATATAGATAATCCGCATGTTGAAAGGGAGCGGCGTTATAAGCATTATAATATGGCATATAATGGGATCACGCTGCAGGAGCACCTTATGTCACAGCTAAAGGCGATGGATATTTCTTCGGATGATGAAAGGATTGCTGCCTTCATCATTAACAATCTAGATGAGAATGGCTACCTTACAGTGTCCAAGCATGAAATAGCCGCAATACTCCAGGTTGACAGGGACAGGGTTTCGCGCATGCTCCGTCTGGTTCAGACTCTCGATCCTCCAGGAGTAGGAGCTAGAAGCCTCAAGGAGTGCCTGCTGATACAGCTGTCCCAGATGGGTAAGGCTACCCCTCTTATAAAGACTATAATACTCGAGCATTTAAAGGACATGGTAAGCAATCGGCTGGGTATCGTAAGCAAAAAGACCGGGATTCCTCTTGAGGAGGTTCAGCGCATAAGGGACCTCATACGCTCTCTGGAGCCCAAACCTGGAAGATGGTTTGCTAGCCTGAGGCAAGAGAGATATATAGTCCCCGATATTGTGGTAAAGCGTATAGGGGAAGAATATCATGTCTTTGTCTTAGAACATGCTGCTCCCCGGCTGCGGATAAATAGGATGTATTTAAACTTACTACAGAAGCCTTATCTGGATAAGGATGTTTCGGAATATATTGCGAGTAAGCTGGATTCTGCCATCGGGTTGATTAAAGCTGTGGAGCAGCGCAGAATTGCCCTCAATAAGGTGGCCACTTCCATCATCTTAAGGCAAAAGGAGTTTTTGGATGGCGGGCCCAAGTATCTTAGGCCGCTGACTATACAAATGGTGGCCGATGACTGCAACATGCATGTCTGTATCATAAGTTTGGTTGTAGAGGGCAAATATATTCAAGCTCCACACGGAATTTTTGAGCTGAAACGTTTATTGATAAATTTCTAACTTTTTGATGCAGTTGTATTGAAATTTTTGGCCGTTTAATATAAAATAAAAGACGTAATTTGAAATTGCCTGCAGATGCAGCTGTTTTTTTATAGTCATGGTGGGACGTTTTTTGCACGGCGGGACAATTTCGGTCCAGGGTGAAGCCTATGTCACAGACCCACATGTTTCTTAAGGAAATAGTGCCGGAGTTAATAGAAGTATATGAAAAGAGATATACTATATTGCGTAGTATATACAATTTTCAGCCAATAGGTCGGAGAACGCTGGCAACGCGTTTGGGCATGGGAGAAAGGGTGGTCCGCAGCGAGACGGAATTTTTGAGAAATGCAGGCTTTCTCGAGATTGGTCCTTTAGGAATGAAGGTCACCCCGGAAGGCGAAGCATTGCTGGAAGGCCTTAAAGATTTTACCCACCAGCTCAAAGGGCTCAATGAGCTGGAGGAGAGGCTACAGAGTATCCTGGGTTTGGAGCGCACCATAGTGGTTCCCGGGGATGTAGATGAGGACTCCTTAGTTTTAAAGGATATAGGCAAAGCTGCAGCCAGATTCCTGGAAGGTATTATTAGGAGGGGTAATATAATAGCCGTGACCGGCGGTTCCACCGTAGGGGCGGTGGCTGATGCCCTTTCCCCCGTCAACGATAACACCGATATAGTTGTGTTACCTGCCAGAGGGGGAATGGGCAGGAACGTCGAGCACCAGTCTAACGTGATAGCCTCCATATTTGCCAAGAAGTTGGGAGGCCAATACAGGCTGCTTCACATTCCAGACCACCTGCGGGCCGAATCGATGGAGACGCTCTTGAATGAGCCAGATATAAAAAGCGTTATTGACAACCTTAAAAATGCCGATATACTTATTTATGGAATAGGCCGGGCACAGGACATGATGCAAAGAAGGAATTTCACTCCCGAGCAGCAACGGGAGCTAGAAAGGCGTGGCGCTGTGGCCGAGGCATTTGGGTACTTTTTCAATGCAAAGGGCGAAATAGTCTATGCGTGCAATTCCATATGGCTGAAAATAGACAACCTAAAACGCATCCCGAAGGTTATAGCCGTGGCAGGAGGAAGGCAAAAGGCACAGGCTATAATGGCGGCCTTTAAACATTGGAAGAGGGGTATCTTGGTGACCGATGAGGGCGCAGCGCGGGAAATGATACGCCTGGCCGAACTTGATGCCAATTGAGCGTTTGAGCTTTTAATGCACAGTTGATATATTATTAGTGCGAATCCCATGGTTTCATGGGTTATAATAAAAAATTTAAAAGAGGAGGAATGTACATATGGCAGTTAGGGTTGGTATTAATGGTTTTGGAAGAATAGGGAGGAATGCTTTTAAAGCAGCTCTGGACAAATACGGCAACGATATCGAGTTTGTGGCAATCAACGACTTGACCGATGCTGCTACTTTGGCTCATCTGCTGAAGTATGACTCCTGCTATGGCAAGTTCAATGGCGAGGTTGTCGCAAAGGATGGTTCATTGGTTGTTAATGGGAAAGAGATCAAGATTTTAGCCGAGAAGGATCCCGCTAATCTTCCATGGAAGGACTTGGGCGTAGACATCGTAATTGAGTCTACAGGCCTCTTCACCTCCAGGGATAAAGCCGTAAAGCACATTGAGGGCGGTGCAAAGAAGGTCATCATTACTGCTCCTGCAAAGAACGAAGACATCACCATTGTCATAGGCGTTAACGAGGACAAGTATGATCCTGCCAACCATCATGTCATATCCAACGCTTCGTGCACGACCAACTGTTTGGCTCCCGTCGCGAAGGTGCTTCATCAGAAATTCGGCATCAAGAAAGGACTTATGACCACCGTTCACTCTTATACCAACGACCAGAGGATTCTTGACCTGCCTCACAAGGATTTGAGAAGGGCGAGAGCAGGTGCTCTGTCAATTATTCCCACTACTACTGGTGCTGCTAAGGCTGTTGCTCTGGTACTGCCCGAACTGAAGGGTAAGCTCAATGGATTTGCCATGAGGGTGCCTACACCCACCGTATCGGTAGTGGATCTTGTGGCTGAGCTTGAGAAG
>JAMNZI010000201.1 GCA_023622385.1 Bacillota bacterium
TAAAGGAGCATAACCTTTCGCGCCTACCAGGGGTGGAGGCCATAGTCCCCATAATGAAGCCGTATAAGCTGGTGGGGCGTGAGCTTAAAAAGCAGGATACGGTGGTGGAAGTAGGGGATGTGAAGATTGGCGGCAAAAAGCTGGTGGTCATGGCTGGACCATGCGCTGTTGAAAGCGAAGAGCAGATATACGAGGTAGCTCGCAAGGTAAAAGAAGCGGGTGCCACCGTGCTGAGGGGTGGAGCCTACAAGCCCAGAACCTCACCATATTCCTTCCAGGGTATGGAGGAGGAGGGCCTTAAGCTGCTGCATGAGGCTGCCAGGATGACTGGCCTTAAAGTGGTTACCGAGGTGATGGACACCAGGGATGTGGAGCTGGTCAGCCGCTATGCCGATATCCTCCAGGTGGGAGCGCGCAACATGCAGAATTTCCGGCTGCTTAAAGAATGCGGCCTTTCGGGCAAGCCGGTGCTTTTAAAGCGCGGACTGTCGGCCACCATAGAGGAATGGCTCATGGCGGCCGAATACATTGCGGATGCCGGCAACCAGAACATTATCTTATGCGAAAGGGGCATTCGCACCTTTGAGACGGCTACCCGCAACACCATGGACATCAACGCCATACCGGTGGTAAAGGAGCTTTCACATCTTCCCATTATAGCCGATCCCAGCCACGGTACGGGCAACTGGAAATGGGTGGATGCGGTGTCCAAGGGATTTGTAGCCGCAGGGGCAGACGGGCTCATGATAGAGGTACATCCCGACCCCGGGAACGCGGCAAGCGATGGGGCGCAGTCCCTCCAGCCCGAGAAGTTTGCACGTTTGATGGAGGAGCTAAAGCCCATCGCGCAGGCAGTGGGCCGGGAGCTGTAAAGGCTGTATATTCAGGGGATAGCTCTTGACTTGCGATGTAAATGATCGAAACTTGCGTTTAAGGCAATACGCGGTGTGCATATTCTTGCTGCGCGGTTTTGACCGCCAACCTCATTGCACGGCAGCTGGCCGGTCAGGCCTGCATAGCGATAAATTGATCATTTAACGTAGCCTATTTAGCCGCAAAATCGATTATGCATTTGATATGCCCCAGATATATGGCGCATAGGCAAGAAAAGAGGTGAATTGGCTGAAAGGATATGGTAAAATATCTTTAAGCCAGCAAGATTGAGCTATGCCGTAAATTTCAGCCATATTGTTACTGTGATTTATAGCGTACGGTTTTGTTTATATATATAGGAAGCGGGTGGCTTAAAAAGTGGTAGAGATCACGGGCATCATAGAGGAAGTGGTGTTTCGCAACGAAGACAACGGCTTTACCGTCATAGAGGTGCGGGATGAGGAAAGCAGGGCGGTGGTGACTGCGGTAGGCAGCCTGCCCTATGCCAATGCGGGCGAAAAGGTGCACATCGTGGGCGAATGGGTTATGCACCCCGATTATGGTCAGCAGCTTAAGGTCCATACCATGGAGAGCATCGTGCCCGCTACTTTGGACGGCCTTGAAAAGTATCTGGCATCGGGGCTCATAAAAGGGGTAGGGCCATACACCGCCAGGAAGCTCATTGAACGCTTTGGCATGGATGTGCTGAAGGTGATAGAGTTTTATCCAGAGCGCCTCACAGAAGTAGAGGGGATTGGCCCTGCCAAGGCCGAGATGATAGCCGCTTCCTATGCCGAACACCGAGAAATACGAGAAGTGATGATGTTTCTTCAGTCCTACGGCATTACCACCACCTATGCCATAAAGATATACAAGATGTACGGCAATAACGCCATAGGCATCATTAAGGAAAACCCTTATCGCCTGGCAGATGAGGTGGCTGGCATAGGGTTTAAGACGGCCGACAGGATAGCGCAGAACATGGGCGTGGCTTTTGATTCCCCATATCGCATTGAAGCGGGGATAAAATACGTGCTTTCCCAAGCGGCAGCCGATGGGCACACCTACTTGCCCAAAGATGTGGTGGTGGAGCAGGCTTCGCTTCTGCTGGGGGTTGACAGGGGCCTGGTTGAAAACGCCATTATCTCCCTTGCCATTAAGCAGGCGATCTTTGTAGAAAACATTGAGGACCAGACGGCGTTGTACTTCGCACCTTTTTATTACGCCGAGATAGGGGTATGCAGGCGCCTTGTAGAGCTGTCCATGGTGGATGTAAGGCCGGCTGCCTTTGACATGGAGGATATGCTCAGGAGATTCCAGAAGGAGGAAGGCATACTTCTGGCGCTCAAGCAGCGCGAGGCCGTCATGGAAGCCCTATCAAACGGCGTGACGGTCATAACGGGTGGACCTGGTACGGGCAAGACCACCATCATTAACTGCATCATAAAGCTGATGGAGCAGCAGGGGATGACCGTGGTGCTGGCGGCTCCCACCGGCAGGGCGGCAAAGCGCATGACCGAAGCCACCGGCCGCGAAGCCAAAACGATACACAGGCTGCTGGAGTACAGCTATGGCAACGAAGGGCCCTATTTTCAAAGGGATGAGGACAATCCCATACTGGCCGATGCGGTTATAATAGATGAAATGTCGATGGTGGACATCCTGCTGATGAACCACCTTTTAAAGGCCATCGTGCCCGGCACGCGGTTGATACTGGTGGGAGACGTTGACCAGCTGCCTTCGGTAGGGCCGGGCAACGTGCTTAAGGATATAATCGCAAGCGGGGTTATAAAGGTGGTGCGCTTGACCGAGATTTTCAGGCAGGCTCAAGAAAGCATGATAGTTCTCAACGCTCACAGGATCAATCAAGGCTTGATGCCCCAACTTAACGTTAAGGACGGCGATTTTTTCTTCCTCAGGCGCGAAACCCCGCACCAGATACTGAATACCGTGCTTGAACTCATATGCCGGAGATTGCCCGCTTTTGCGTATTACAATCCGCTTAAGGATATACAGGTGCTGGTACCCATGAGAAAGGGCGACATAGGGGTCAACAATTTAAATGTTGAGCTGCAAAGGGTGCTCAACCCCCCGTCACCTGACAAGCAGGAAAAGCTGTTCCGCAACACCCTGTTCAGGGAAGGCGATAAGGTGATGCAGATCAAGAACAATTACCGCACTTCCTGGAAGAGGAAGGTTCACGGCATGGTGGTGGAGGAGGGCGAAGGGGTCTTTAACGGCGATATCGGTTACATCGCAGCCATAGACCATGAGGAGCAGACCATGACCGTCATATTCGATGACGATAAGGAAGTAGTATATGATTTTTCGCAGCTGGATGAGCTAGAGCTTGCCTATGCAATATCCATTCACAAGAGCCAGGGCAGCGAGTTTCCGGTAGTCATCATCCCGCTGGCGTGGGGGCCACCCATGCTCATGACCCGCAATTTGCTCTACACGGCAGTGACCAGAGCCCGCGAGATGGTGGTGATAGTGGGGCGGGAACGAGCCATAGAGGCTATGGTAAGGAATGATTATGTGGAAAAGCGGTATTCCGGGCTTATGCATCACTTCAGAAAGCTGTTTGCGGTATCCAATTTTTCAATTAACAAGGGTTGATGAGAAAATCGGCAATATATTGGTATTGGATGAGTGGATAAAAACCTTTTTTGTTATATAGCATTCGACTTTGTCCGGGAGATAGGGTGGTATCATTGAATCTGTCTGCCATTAAGGAAGCCATCCTCGATATACTGTATCCCCAGAATGTTGCCTGCATCCTCTGTCGGCAAAGGGCCGAAGATATAGACGAAAAAGGGCTTTGCAGGGCATGTGCAGATACGCTTCCTACCATTGCCCCGCCGGTATGCCATAAGTGCGGCAGGCCGGTTGTGGAAGAAGGCATATGCATCGACTGTGCATATATGCGCTATCATTTTGATCAGGCTGTATCGGTGCTGCACTACACCCCCGAGATAAAGCAGCTCATACACCGCTTTAAGTATGGGGGCATATCCTATCTAAGCCGCACCTTGGGATGGTGGATGGCCCAGGCTTTTGAGCAGCGGTGTGGCTGGAAGGTGGATGTCATCGTGCCCGTGCCGCTGCATCCCAGGAGGCAGCGCCAGAGGGGGTTTAACCAGTCAGCTTTGTTGGCAAAAGAGTTGGGGAAATACATCGGTGTACCGGTCAACGAGAGGGCGCTCATCCGTAAGAAATACACGCCCGCGCAAGCAGGGCTAAATAAATTTCAGCGCATGCAAAATCTGCAGGATGCCTTTGAAGTGCGGGAGATTGAGGCGGTGCGGGGCAAGTCGGTTTTGCTTGTGGACGACGTGTTTACCACGGGCAGCACGGTTGATGAGTGCAGCAGGGCGCTGCTGCAAGCGGGGGTTCAGAGGGTATACGTGCTTACCTTGGCCACCGGCCGGTAAGCCGTCCCTTTTCATATAAATGCTTTTTGTTTGAGGGGTGAAGCGCTGTGGAGATTCGCAATTGCAAGCGGTGCAACAGGCTGTTTCAGTACAACGGCATAAAGTACTGCCCTGCCTGTTTGACGGAGCTGGATGAAATGTATAAAAAGGTAAGGGATTATCTGTACGAGCATCCCGATGCCGTCATAGTCGAGGTTTCGGAAGCTACAGGGGTGGAGGAGAAGATCATACTGGAGTTTTTGCGCGAGGGAAGGCTGGAGCTTAAGGAACCCTCGCTGGTGCTAACCTGTGAGCGATGCGGTAAACCCATCACTACTGGAAGGATGTGCAAGGAGTGCCTTGCGGTCCTTGAAAGGAGTTTGAAGAAAGGGTTTAACGAATCTGCCAGGAGGGTCTCTGATTTAAAGCCTGATAGCCGCAGAATACACGTGGCCGATTATATCATCAAGAAGAAGGAAAGGGAATAGAAGCGCATAGGGCATAGCTAGATGAGTTCATTGTGCGAGAAATGCTATTAAAGAGGGGAATGCGAAATTACCCCTAAATTTTTTATCTCCGCTTGCCGATAGTATATATGAATCATGTTAAAGAGGTGAAGGGGTTTGAAGATCGATTCCACGCGTATTTCGCGGATATTGAATTTGTATGCCGGCCAGGATCCGCAGGTCCGCAGCGTTAAGGGTAGGACCGGTAAAACCGATGAGGTGGTGCTGTCAAAAGAAGCGAAAGTTTTTCAGGAAGCGCTAAAGGCGGCTAAATCTGAGCACGATGTTCACATGGATAAGGTGCAAGAGATAAGG
>JAMNZI010000030.1 GCA_023622385.1 Bacillota bacterium
AGGTGATGGTCCGGTGAATGCCCTGGATAAGGCGCTGCGTAAAGCTTTGGGAGTTTTCTATCCTCAGCTTAAGAAGATGCGCCTTACCGATTACAAGGTTCGAGTGCTTGATACTTCAAAAGCTACTGCAGCTAAGGTTAGGGTGCATATAGAATCCACCGACGGAGAGAGGGTATGGGGTACTGTGGGGGTATCCACCAACATCATTGAAGCAAGCTGGAATGCTTTGGTTGATTCTATCGAATATTTCCTTTATAATGAGATGGGAATGTAGAAAGGAGCTGGAACATAATGGGGATGACCATGACTCAAAAGATACTGGCGGAACATGCAGGGCTGAATAAAGTTGAACCAGGCCAGCTTATAATGGCCAATGTGGACTTAGTTTTAGGGAATGACATTACTGCCCCCGTGGCCATTCGCGAGTTTAAGCGAATGGGTGCCAAGAGGGTTTTTGATAGAAAAAAGGTGGCGCTGGTACCAGATCACTTTACTCCCAATAAGGATATCAAGTCAGCTGAGCAGTGCAAAGCTATGCGCGAGTTTGCGCATGATATGGAAATAGAGAACTATTTTGAAGTGGGTCAGATGGGCATAGAGCATGCGCTGATACCCGAGAAGGGATTGGTAGTGCCAGGGGATGTGGTTATTGGTGCTGATTCCCATACCTGTACTTACGGAGCGCTGGGAGCATTTTCTACCGGCGTTGGTAGTACCGATATGGCAGCAGCCATGGCCACCGGGCAGGCATGGTTCAAAGTGCCCGAAGCCATTAGATTTGTGCTCAAGGGCCGCTTGAACGAATGGGTGAGCGGCAAGGACGTAATACTTCATATCATAGGCTTGATCGGCGTGGATGGCGCTCTTTACCAGTCCATGGAGTTTACCGGCGAAGGCGTTTCCAGCCTTTCCATGGATGACCGGTTTACCATCGCCAACATGGCCATAGAGGCAGGCGCTAAAAATGGCATCTTTGAGGTGGATGACAAGACGCTGGAATATGTGAGACAGCATTCCACTAAGGAATTTAAAGTATACAAGGCCGATGAGGACGCCAGGTATTCAAAGGTGTTTGAGATAGACTTGTCTTCCATTCCGCTTACCGTGGCCTTTCCCCATCTGCCGTCCAATGTGAAGACCTTTGATGAAATAGGCGATATTCCCATAGATCAGCAATGGACGGCTTAGTGATCTCAGAATTGCGGCCCAGATCCTCAAAGGGCATAAGGTACATCCTCGTGTGCGTACCATCATCATTCCCGCAACCCAGAGGATATACCTAGAAGCCATGAGGGAAGGGCTTCTAGAGATATTCGTAGAGGCGGGGGCGGTTGTGAGCACTCCCACCTGCGGTCCTTGCTTAGGCGGGCATATGGGCATACTGGCAAAGGGGGAAAGGGCGGTGGCTACCACCAACAGGAATTTCGTGGGACGAATGGGGCATGTGGACAGCGAGGTGTATCTCGCAAGCCCGGCTGTGGCTGCAGCTTCGGCCATCACCGGAAAGATTTCTTCACCCGAGGAGGTGGTGAGATGATAAAGGGAAAAGCCATCAAGTACGGAAACAACATAGACACTGACGTGATAATTCCCGCCCGATATTTAAATACATCTGATCCGAAGGAACTGGCGGCGCATTGCATGGAGGACTTAGATCCAGAGTTCAAGAATAAGGCGCGACCGGGAGATATAATAGTTGCCGGTACGAATTTCGGATGCGGTTCATCCAGGGAACATGCTCCTATTGCCATTAAGGCTTCGGGCATAAGCTGCATTATAGCGGAGACCTTTGCCCGCATATTCTATCGTAATGCCATAAATATAGGGTTGCCCATAATGGAATGCCCCGAGGCTGCCAGGGATATAAAGGATGGGGATCAGGTGGCTGTGGACCTGACAACAGGTGAGATTACCAATTTGACCACGGGGCGAACCTACAAAGCTGCACCATTTCCGCAGTTCATGCAGGAACTCATAGAGGCTGGTGGCCTGGTAGAATACGTTAAGGAAAGGATGGGAGCACAGGGATGAAAATTGCTGTAATACCGGGTGATGGCATCGGGCCGGAAGTGGTAAGGCAGGCAATAGTGGTACTCGAGGCCGTGGCACAAAAATTTGGGCACAGGTTTGAGTTTCAGGAGGTACTCATGGGGGGAGCGGCGCTGGATGCCGTGGGCGTATCGCTCCCCGATGAGACCTTAAAGGTTTGTTTGGAAAGCGATGCCGTGCTGCTGGGAGCAGTGGGAGGCCCAAAATGGGATAATTTACCGGGAAATCTAAGGCCGGAGGCAGGGCTTTTGGGAATACGCAAGGGGCTTAACCTGTTTGCAAACTTAAGGCCGGCGAAGGTGTTTCCTCAGCTCAAATCGGCATCTACGTTAAAAGAAGAGGTGCTTAAGGAAGGCCTTGATATACTCGTGGTGCGCGAGCTGACCGGAGATTTATATTTTGGCGAAAAGGGAAGGGCTAAGGTGCCAGATGGCGAAAAGGCATGGGATACCGCTGTCTATTGCACCCATGAAGTGGAACGGGTAGCCCATGTGGCATTTAAAATTGCCAGGGGTAGACGCCGCAAGGTCACCTCGGTGGATAAGGCCAACGTTTTAGAAAGCTCCAGGTTGTGGCGCGAGGTGGTGTCTCGAGTAGGGCAGCAATATCCCGATGTGGAGCTCAATCATATGTATGTTGATAATGCCGCCATGCAGCTCATAAGAAACCCGAGCCAGTTTGACGTAATACTCACCACCAACATGTTTGGGGATATCTTGAGCGATGAGGCTGCCATGCTTACGGGATCTCTAGGGATGCTTCCTTCAGCCAGCTTAGGGGAAGGCAAGCGCGGCTTATACGAGCCGGTTCATGGGTCTGCGCCTGATATTGCCGGCCAGGATAAGGCAAATCCCATAGCCACCATCATGAGCGCCGCTATGATGCTGCGTTATAGCTTTGGTCTGGAGCAAGAGGCTCGGGCCGTAGAGAACGCAGTGAGCAGGGTGCTTGAACAGGGATACAGGACGGCGGATATTGCCACACCTGGTGCTATTGTTGTGGGGACCGAGAAAATGGGGTGCCTTATTGCCCAAAATTTATAAAAATCTGGCGTTAAATTTTTATCAGAGCTTACAAGGCAGAATAAAGATGAGCTGATATGCCTTAGAATGGATAGAGAACTTCTCATGCTAGAATAAAAAATTTTATGGGTGCTTTATCGGACGATGAAATAGCAGTAAGATGAATATTAGATAGATATAGACGGGATGAAATAAGCTGTCATAACATGAGTGTGTAAGGAGTATATAGCATAATGAAATAACACAATGAACTGGGTGAGAAGGTCTAATCTGGCATAAGATGCTAATATCTGCAGTAAGGGGGAAAGAGGGGTGTATGCTTCCCCAAGGCTTAGACGAAGGTATTCGATAAATAAGCGGCGTTTCGCTTGCACCATCGTTTGTACAATTATCCTCATAGCTTTGATGCTGGGGCTACCATCATGGGTATCCCGTAAGCTCTTCGGCTCTTATTACAAGATCTCGGATTTTACTCCTGAGCATTTGGAGATGTACTTTGCCATTGGTGAGGAGCAGGGCGTCCCTTGGTACTATTTGGCCGCTGTGGATAAAGCGGAGAACGTGTTGGCGGGAGATATAACCGCTGAAAGGATAGGTCGCGTGGCCATACAGCTGCGCGGTATAGATAATTATGAACAGCTCGAACAATTCCTCAAAGCATATAGGGACGACGAGAAATTTTACAAGAGGGTGCGACAGGAGCTTAGCAAGCTGGAGCGCATACGCAAGGTTTATGAGGATAAGGTGTTTCCTATAGCTCAGGGCTATGAGTACGATTACAGCGATGGATTTGGGGAAGCCCGTACTTACGGGGGAGAGCGTACCCACGAAGGAATTGATATAATGTGTGACAAAGGCGTACCGGTGGTGTCGGTATGCGATGGGGTGGTTGAAAAAAAAGGGTGGCTGGAGCTGGGTGGATGGCGCTTGGGCATCCGGGGCGATGATGGCATATATTACTATTATGCACACCTCTCCCGATATCATGAGAATATACGACAAGGCAGCAAGGTAAAAAAGGGGCAAGTCATAGGTTACGTAGGGGATTCAGGCTATGGGGAAGAAGGCACCACGGGCAAATTTGCCTCCCATCTTCACTTTGGAATGTATGAAGGAAAGGAAGAGCTAGCGGTCAATCCATATCCTTTTTTGAAGATGTGGGAGAAGTATAAGGTAGATGTGGAATAGCATATAGCGATAGAAAACCCCTAAGTAATTTGAATGGTATGTAATGCGATATTCCTATTTTAAAGGCTTAAATTTGTGATAGCGGAGGGGATATTATGACTGTTAAAGAAGCCATAAGGGCGAGGAGAACCATTAGAAAATATAAGCAGGAGAGGATTCCGCTGGAGGTGCTTAAAGAGCTGGTGGATGGAGCTAGGCTGGCGCCGTCTGCCACAAACCGGCAACCCCTGGAATACTTGGTGGTGGAAGATCCATCTCTTTTGGAACCGGTATTCACTACGTTGGGGTGGGCTGGTTATATCAGACCCCATGGAACGCCAAAAGAGGGGGAAAAGCCTACGGCTTATATAGTGGTGCTTATAAATCGTGATCTGGACAGTGCATGGGCCAAATATGACGTAGGGGCTGCTGTTGAAAACATACTGCTGGGTGCACAGGAGTACGGGATAGGTTGTTGCTGGATCGGCTCTGTGGACAGGGACAGGCTGCGTGAAATACTGCAGATTCCAGACAGGTACATCATTGACTGCGTCGTAGCTTTGGGGTATGCTGCTGAAAAATCGGTGGTGGAGGATGAACAGGGCTCGATAAAGTATTATAAAGATGAGAACGGTGTGCTGCACGTGCCAAAGCGACGGCTGAAAGACATATTGCACGTAAACAGGATAAATAGCGGCAAATAATGCTTACCATTTTTTTTAATATCTAAAAGGGCTAGCCTTTATATTTGCATATTTGTGGGTCATCAAATGGGCTAGGTATAAAGGTATGAGACAGGGTTTTAAAGAAGATCGATGCCAGCTATGAGCAGGTACAGGGTTAAATAGACTAAAGCTTGAGATTACAGTGAGGTAGACAGCTGCGCAGTCGCTAGGGAGGACAATTCCCATATCCGTGTAAGTTTTGGTTTATGAGAAATAAGGAGGAAGCTACAATTTTTAAAGGGAGTGTAATAACGTCATGATAAGCGACAGAGTAAAGAAAGGTATTGAAAAAGCGCCGCACAGGTCTTTATTTAAGGCCATGGGCTATATAGATGAAGAGCTGGAGCGGCCTTTGATAGGCGTTGTCAATGCCCACAGCGAAGTAGTGCCAGGACATTTGCATTTGGATACCATAGTTCAGGCTGTCAAGGATGGGATACGCATGGCTGGAGGAACCCCAATAGAATTTCCCTCTATTGGGGTGTGCGATGGGATAGCCATGAACCACGTGGGCATGAAGTATTCCCTGGCTTCCAGGGAACTGATAGCCGATAGCATAGAGGCTATGGTTATGGCTCATGGCTTTGATGGCTTGGTGCTGATCCCAAACTGTGACAAAATAGTTCCGGGTATGCTGATGGCTTGTGCTCGGCTGAATATTCCTTCCATTGTAATAAGCGGCGGGCCTATGCTGGCTGGCAAAAAAGGTGGAAGGGTCCTGGACCTAAATTCGGTGTTTGAAGGAGTAGGGGCAGTAGCTGCCGGAAGGATGACTCCTGAGGAACTTATGGAGATAGAGGAGTATGCATGCCCGGGATGCGGCTCCTGCTCGGGCATGTTTACGGCAAACTCCATGAATTGTTTGGCAGAGGTTCTGGGTATAGCTTTGCCCGGCAACGGTACCATCCCGGCGGTGTATGCCGAAAGGGTGCGCTTGGCCAAAAAGGCAGGCATGAGGATTGTTGAGCTTGTACGGAATAATATACGTCCAAGGGATATTTTAGTGCCCGAGGCGTTTGAGAATGCATTGGCGGTTGATATGGCGCTGGGATGCTCTACAAATTCAGTGCTTCATCTGACCGCCATAGCTTATGAAGCGGGCGTTCATATTGATTTAGACATCGTGAACAAGATAAGCGAGCGGACGCCCAATCT
>JAMNZI010000099.1 GCA_023622385.1 Bacillota bacterium
GAAAGAGGGAAAATTGCCGCTTTGCACAAATCTGACTTATCCACTTGCCAAGCATATTTCCCCGAAGCAGGGCAAGCCGAAGCAGGGCAAGCAATATACGAAAAGAGACGGGAAAATTGTGGTGCTAAACTCAAACTACCATTTGTTATGAATTTTATCAAATTTGCAGAAGAAAGAATGGAGAAAGTCATGGGCTCCAGATGCTATAAAAGTGTTGCATTTAATATTGCAATTTTCAGAAAAAGAAAATTTGGACAAAACCCCATAAAAAAATACAAAACCCGATGAACATATGGTAAAATATTTGGCGATAGAGACATACTCAAAATCCCCTCCTAATATAATTAATATCAAGAGATCGGTTGGGGGGGAGAGTATGTTGATTAGAAAAAGTGTTAGCTTTATAGCAATTATTGTCGTCCTGATGCTTTTGTTTGCTGTGGGCTGTAACTCCATAAAGACCAAAGAGGAATTTGAGGAAGAACTGCCGCAGGATGTTGAGCTAGAAGGAGATACGGAGGATATTGAAGGCGCCGAAGATGAAAACGTGCGGGAAACTGTCGTATATTATCAGAACGATGCAGGATATCTGGTGCCGGTAATGCGTAAAATACCCTGGGAAGAGGGTATAGCCAAAGCTACGCTGAGGATGACCATAGATAGCCCTGAAATACAGCAGGACCTTATGGCTATGGGGCTTAAGGCATTGTTGCCTGCCGGTACCCAGATAAGGGGCATGTCCATAAAAGATGGGCTGGCGAAGCTCGACTTGAGCAAGGAGGCCATGGAGTGCGAGAACGCGGTGGCTGAACATAACATGATTCAAGGAGTCACGCTAACTTTAGCCGAGTTTGAAACTATTGACCGAGTCCAGTTCATGTTTGAAGGAAAGATCGTTGACCGGCTAAAATATGGAACCGATGTGAGCAAACCCATTGAGCCGCAGGACGTAAACCTTGAGATGGGTTCCAACGCCAGCAGCGATGGTGCAAAGGTTACCGTGTTTTTCCATTCCAACCCTGATGCTGTTTACGATTACATAGTGCCGGTTACCAGAATGATTTCGGCTGACAGCGCATCCATTGAGGCGGCTATTCAGGAGATTTTAAATGGGCCTAGCGATGACAGCCTGAGCATGGATATACCTGCGGGGACGCAATTGCTGGGAGTTGAAACGAATGACGGAGTTGTTTTTATAAACTTCAGCAAGGAATTTGGGCATCTAGCACAGCTGCCACAGAGCGAGCCCTTGGTGCTCAGGTCGATAATAATGACGGCAAAGCAGTTCCCAGGGGTGGAAGAGGTAAAAATTATGGTTGAGGGCAAAGAATATGAGGGAGGAGAAGTAACCGTCTCTGCTTTTGCCAACGAATACTGATGAGATGTAACATTTTGTGATACGGCGTTTAGAGCAATCATTAAACATAGGAGGAATCTTGATGGCTAGGATAGACGGAAGAAGAAATGATGAGTTAAGGCCTGTTAAGGTGACTACAAATTACATAAGAAATGCCAGCGGTTCTGCTCTCATTGAAGTGGGTAACACCCGGGTGATATGTACCGCTACCGTTGACGATAAGGTGCCGCCATTCTTGAAAGGTACTGGTAAAGGTTGGATTACAGCCGAGTATGGCATGATACCGGCTGCTACCCAGGTCAGAAAAGTACGGGAAGTTACTCGTGGTAGGCCCGAGGGCCGTACCCAGGAGATTCAAAGATTGATAGGCCGTTCGTTGCGTTCGATCATCAATTCCGAATTGCTGGGAGAAAGGACCATCTGGATAGATTGCGATGTCATTCAAGCAGATGGCGGCACCAGGACGGCTTCCATAACCGGTGGATTTGTTGCACTGGTATACTGTATAAAGTCTTTGTTGGAACAGGGGCTTATTGAGAAGAGTCCCGTCACCAGCTATGCTGCTGCTGTAAGCGTAGGTAAAGTGAACGATGAGATAATGCTTGACCTGTGCTATGATGAAGATGCGGTGGCAACGGTTGACATGAACCTGGTCATGACCGAGAAAAGCGAGCTCATAGAGATACAGGGTACTGCTGAAGGTTTGCCATTCACGTTGCAAGATTTAAATGTTTTGCTCGAGCTGGGGCGAAAGGGTATTAACCA
Source organism: Bacillota bacterium (assembly GCA_023622385.1). GTDB lineage: Bacteria > Bacillota > Clostridia > Caldicoprobacterales > Caldicoprobacteraceae > Caldicoprobacter. The sequence continues at coordinate 2,123 of JAMNZI010000099.1, forward strand.
GCTAATTCAGTATCAAATGGAAGCTCTTGGCGAACTTAATTGTTTGGTGGGGCAGGGAGAAAATGAAGCGTATAATTGTAGCAACCAATAATCCTGGTAAGGTGCAGGAGATCCGCCAGGTTTTGGGCGACCTGCCCTTTGAATTATTATCTTTGCGGGACGCCGGCATTGATATAAGGGTAGAAGAGGATCAGGATTCTTTTGAAGGGAACGCCAGGAAAAAAGCGCTGGAAATCGTCAAATATACGGGTTACCCTGCTCTGGCAGATGATTCTGGCTTGGAAGTTATGGCGCTTGGTGGTCAGCCGGGAGTGTATTCGGCTCGCTTTGCGGGAGAAAATGCTACAGATGAGCAAAACAATGCTAAGCTGCTTGAGATGATGGAAGGCATACCTTATGAGAAGAGGCAGGCTACCTTTCGCTGCGTTGTAGTTTTGGCATATCCCGACGGGAGGGTATTTCAGGCTACAGGAGAGTGCTATGGCAGGATAGGGTTTAAACCTTCGGGCAGCGGCGGATTTGGGTATGACCCGCTTTTTATTGTGGAAGGCCTAGGAAAGACATTTGCGGAGCTTACTTCCGAGGAGAAAAACAGGATCAGCCATCGCGGAATAGCGCTGAGAAAGCTCAAGGAGATGATCATACAGAACTGCTTGTAATTTCGGTTATAGTTTGTTTTATCGCTTATTTTATTATTTGTTACATACATGCTTTGCCGGTTATTTCTGATGGTTGGTTTGCAGAGACGGAGTTTATAAGCTAGTGAAAGAAGTTGCGTCGTTATTATTGCGAAGGGTTACGGTTAACAGCCAACGTCACTTCATCTATTTTGATATGCTTACGAGGATGGGACTGAACTATGAGAATTGGGGTAATCAGCGATAGCCATGGAAAAAGGTTTGCCCTTGATAGGGCTTTAAAATGTATGGGAGAACTAGATTTGCTTATCCACCTGGGTGACCTATGTTCCGATGCAGCATATCTTGAAAAGTCATCGGAAGTGCCGGTGGTGTATGTCAGGGGCAATTGCGATTTTGGGGGACAAGCCCCTTATTCAAAAGAGATCGAAGTGAACGGCAAACGGCTCTTTTTAACCCATGGGCATCTTTACAGGGTGAAATGGGGGACAAGCTACCTTGTGGACTTTGCAAGTAAAAATGGCTTTGATGGGGTGCTTTTCGGGCATACCCATGTGCCCGAGATTTTCTGGGAGGGTAACATTGTCTTTATGAATCCGGGTAGCGTTTCTTTGCCCAGGGGGAGTACAGGGCCAACGGCTGGAGTTATTGAGGTGTCAGATGATAAAATTGTGCCGTATATCGTAAAGGTGCGTTATTAGGCCCTGTGTTCATGTCTTCTAACCGGTGATATAAAGGCCGTCATAGGCTATTTTGGAGGGGGGGTGAATATTATGGATAGGATATTGATTTTCAATGCAAAAATTCTTACTCCTTATCGCTTAATTGACAACGGCAGCATTTTGGTGGAGAAAGGGAAGATCGTTCATTTTGGTCAAGGCAGGCTTCCAGTTTCAGAATGTATTGCTGTAGATGCAAAAGGGTATTATGTCTCACCAGGGTTTATCGATATCCACACACACGGTGGAGGCGGATATGATTTTATGGATGGCACCGTGGAGGCTTATTTAGGAGCGGCAAGGAAGCATGCATGTCATGGTACAACTGCTATGGTGCCTACTACTTTGACCAGCAGCTTAGAGAATTTGAGGGAGACGTTTGAGGTATACAAACAAGCCAAAGCTGCCAATAAGATGGGGGCTGCCTTTCTAGGGTTGCACCTTGAAGGGCCTTATTTTTCTATGGAACAGAGGGGTGCCCAGGACCCGAAATATATACGAAATCCCAAAAAGGAAGAGTATGAGGAAATCCTGAGCTGGTCAGACGATGTGGTGCGCTGGAGCGCTGCTCCCGAGCTGGAAGGCGCGCTGGAATTCGGCAGATTTTTGAGGGAAAGGAATATTTTGCCGTCAATAGGACATTCTAATGCGATATATGAACAGGTGATAGAGGCGTTTGAACATGGATATACCCATGTTACACACCTGTATTCAGGCATGTCAGGAGTGAGGAGAATTAATGCTTATCGATATGCTGGCGTAATTGAGAGCGCTTTTTTAATAGATGAAATGACGGTGGAAATAATTGCAGATGGCGCGCATTTGCCCGCCAGCCTGCTCAGACTTATATACAAGATAAAGGGGCCGCAGAACATCGCTTTGGTCACCGATTCCATGAGGGCCGCGGGGATGCCTGAGGGAGAGTATATATTGGGCAGCTTAAAAGAAGGGCAAAAGGTCATTGTGGAAGACGGGGTGGCAAAACTGCCGGATCGAACTGCTTTTGCTGGGAGCGTGGCAACTGCTGATCGATTGGTTAGGACTATGGTGCAACTGGCGCAGGTGCCTTTGATGGAAGCTGTCCAGATGATGACCGTCACGCCGGCCAGAATCATGAAGGTGGATGATAGGAAAGGAAGCATCGCTGTGGGCAAGGACGCCGACCTGGTCATATTTGATGATGATATAAACGTTCATTTGACGATGGTTGAAGGAAAGATAGTGCATAAGGGGGAAGCTCTATGAGTAATGCTCGGGTTTGGAAGGTGCGCTATATTGAGGATTCAAAAGTGGACCCGAAAGTGTGGGAAGAAATACCTCCTTTGGTCATTGATAATTTCCCTTGGAATGAAAATGGTTATAGGCCCAGGACGGAAGTGCGTATCTTTTATTCTGAGACAAGGTTTTACTTATTGTTTAAAGCTTTCGAGCAGGAAATACGTGCTGAATGCTTAAACATTAATGATCCTGTGTGCACAGATAGTTGTGTTGAATTCTTTTTCAATCCAGACCCTGAACATGATGATAGGTACATAAACTTTGAGATAAATCCCATTGGCGCTTTTTTATTGGGGATA
>JAMNZI010000013.1 GCA_023622385.1 Bacillota bacterium
ATCATTTTTGGTTGGATTTATAACAGGGATTCCTCTTTCAAAATTAACGATGGATAGCCTCATGAATGCGGTGACAAAGGACATTGATTTTGCCATGAGCCTTGATTTGAGCATAAATAGCGTCCTATCAACATTTATAATACTCCTTGTTGTATTTCTGCTTTCAAGATTTTTAGTAAGGGCAAAAATAGCAAAAGTCATGCCTGTCGAAATATTAAGACAACAAGTGGATTAAAGATAGAGGACTGTTGCAAAAGATGTAAGCGCAGTCCTTTTTTGTTTTGAAATCAAAAGTCATAAAAACAAAAATCACAAATATAATAAACGAATGGGATCCATTTTATCTGTTCCCTGATGCACCCCCGTATGAATATGAACCTGAAATTAGTCGGATACTTAATGTACTTCCCAAGGTTAGCAATTATTATGAGCTGGGGCTGGTTATTAAAAAAATTTTTGAGGAAAGTTTTGCGGCTGAATTTTTTAAAGAGGAATGCATTGAAATAGCTCGTAAAATAATGTCGGAAATATACATGGTATAAAACGACAAAGCGTGATTTCTCCTGTAGATATATATAAAAATTACCACAGGGAAATTTCCCTGCAGTAATTTAGCATAAAAATCTGACCTGGCATTTGGTCACTTATGATGCTGTTGAGCATCCTCTTTTGTTTTATGAACTGTACCACGAGGATGTTCGGGGGGTGCATATATAGAGTACAACTTTAGCGGTACGCAGCCAGTATTTATCACATTATGCCATTTGCCGGCAGGTATGAAGATTGCATAGCCTTCGTATACCTTTTGCCTGTAGCTCAGGTTGTCTTTGTCATCTCCCATCATAACAAGCCCTTGCCCCTGTTCGATGCGTATGAATTGATCGACGTCGGGATGCATTTCCAGACCTATATCTTCTCCCACATCGATGGTCATCAACGTGAGCTGCAGATATTTCCCCGTCCATAAGGCAGTACGGAAATTATCATTTTGTAGTGTGGCCTGCTTTATAATGACTACAAAAGGTTCAGGTCCATAATCCCTCAAAGGAATGGCCTTTCTCCAGTAGTATGGATTGTACATTGGCATGTCAACCCAATAAGGATAATCGTACGGGGGGTGCATTGGCCTGTTGGGATAGTAAGGGCGCGAATAGTAGTTGCGGTCGTTGTACATGCTGTTTTCCCTCCTTTCTTATATTTCATTATATATAATATGATCTATATTCTCTAAAAGTGTTTTAGAGGGATTGGAGAAGTGCGAGGGAGGCTTTAGGGGCTATTGGAACACAAACAATCCTGAGGAGGTTTTTGGCCATGGTAGGCGAACCAGCAGCGGTATTTAATTCCTTTGATGTAGTTTAGGGAAATTTTATTTTGTAATAAAAAAAGAATCCGCATCTTAAGGCAAAACCTGGAGGGGATCGCGGTGAAATATTATGATAGCTGTAAGCAATTGGGGGTAAAGTGGAAGCGGAATCTTTTTATATATTAAGACGTTGTATGTGGTAAAAAGTTGCAATCAATGAAAATTTACTTTAAATGAGATAAACTTTCATGAGAAAAAGCTAAATCCATCACCTATATCTAGCTACCGCTTCATGTGCAGACTTTTGCAGTATCAATACCTCTTTTTCATCTATGGGTTCATCGAATTCACGAAAGGTATTATAAAGTATACTTCTTCCTGTCAACGCTTCGTACCAAACGGCTCCCAGAATATACCTACCACTGCCCAAGCTTGCATGGAATCCATCTCTGTATAGGTTTTTAACTCCATTGTTTATGGCAATTTGAAAGCTTTCGCCGCTTGGTATTATTTTAAGGTTGCCTAAATCTTTAGAAGCTCTATAATAGGCTGATTTTAGGTCTAAAAACATTTCACGCTGATTGGAGTAACCCAATTCTACAGTAAGCCTTTCAGAGCCTTCTTCATATGCCCAGGTTTGATGTATTACCTGCTGGGCATGAGGCGCGTATTTCTTTATATAATCTGATAGGTTATATAAATATGGTTGATAAGTGTTGTAGTCGATGCTCAAATGGCTTACCTGCTGTAGCGTTATATAGTCCCACTTATCGCTTTCAAGTGCCTCCTTTATAGATACAATTTTTTTTTTCGCTACTCCGTTTAATTCGTATACATAAGACCTTAGGTCATTTACGGCATTGTTCCAGTGGGTTTCTAGGGAACATCCTCCTATGTATAAATTTACTACCTTTAAATGCATGTCATCCGCCAGCGCTATCTCGTGTAAATACCTCGTTGCATCTTGAGAAAAGCTGTTTCCTATTGCTAATATGTTCATGGTTACACACCCCCATATGGATTTATAGTCCGGTAAAATCTACTAGGGTATTGCAGCAGCCATTTTATTTAATATCGGCTAGTTGTAAAATTAAATGAAATACTAATAAAAAGCTAGAGCTCATGATAGCTTCTCTGTTAAACGGAGAAGTATCATGAGCCAAGTATATTGTATCAGAACTCGTAAAAAGGGTAAACACCTAACTTTTAAGGTAGATAAGCTCATGGAAAAGTATTATACCTTCTACTCCCGTCACTTAAAAGGTGTTAGTAACTATGTTTTAAAATTACAAGAATTCTGCAGAAAGCCTCGTCCTTGTAGGGCGGGGATGAATGCAAGGTTGAAACTGAGAACCAAGGGTGATATAATTATATCAAATTTTGGAATTATGAAAGTTGTTTTAGAATGAATACCTACAAATCCACACGACATGCTAAATTCCTAATCAACTACCACTCCAAGGTATTCTCCAAGCGAGCTTATTGCTTATTAATGTTATAAAGGGCGCTACTGGCAGGAAGATAGGACAAAAGTTTCCACAGTACAAACAAAGGGATCCTGTCTGGACAAGGGCATACTTTGTGGCAACTGCAGGTGATGTATCTGCCGAAACCGTCAAGAAGTATATAGAGCCAGTGGAATATCCACCCGGTAGGGAAGACGGCCTGAAATTGGGAGCTGTCAAAAATCTTTGCCCCTTCCAGGGCGGGGAGAAGTCAATTATTTTAAGTACGAATTTATGACAGGGGGTGTACTTATGAGAGGGTACAAAAATTTTACGGCAGCCATCTATTGTCCGGTGGGCGATTTGATCCGCATTACCGATTTGGATGAGTTTGCAAAGCGCTTTGAGTGGATTGAAAAGCATGTCAAAGTGGGGAAGGTATACCTGGAGACCCACAGACACGGCGTGGTGATTGAACGCCAGCAAATCGAAAGGATCAGAGATTTCTTCAGAAGTAGAGGCATCCAAACTTCGGGGGGTATCACCACCGATGGACCGCCTGACGGTGAAGGTGGCTTTGCCACTCTGTGCTATACCAATCCGGCTACCCTTAAGCTGCTGAAAGAGGTAGCTGAAATGACAGCGTCGCTGTTCGATGAGTTCATACTGGACGATTTCTTCTTCACCAACTGCAGGTGCTCCTCCTGCATAGAGGCTAAAAAAGACAGGACCTGGCCCCAGTTTCGCTTGGAGCTGATGCGGGAGGTCTCCGAAAAGGCCATAATCGGCCCTGCTAAAAGGGTAAATCCCAATGTGAAGGTAATAATAAAGTATCCCAACTGGTATGAGCATTATCAGGATACGGGGTATAACCTGGAAGATGAGCCGCGAATATTCGATGCTGTCTATACGGGGACCGAGACGCGAAATCCCACTTATACCCAGCAGCACCTGCCTAAGTACCTGAGCTATTTCAATATGCGCTATTTGGAGAACGTGGCGCCGGGGCGAAATCTGGGTGGATGGTATGATCCCTTTGAGTGCACATATAATCTGACTTCCTATGCCCAGCAGGCCTATCTGACATTGTTTGCAAAGGCCAGGGAAGTGATGATGTTCTCACTGGGGTCCCTCTTAAATCCCGAGTATTCCCTGTGTATCCCTATAAATGGCCAGCTGTTTGAGGATGTGGATAGGTATTTGGGCGAGCTGGGTAACCCTACAGGCGTTGCTTGTTACCTGCCGTATCACAGCCACGGGGAGGACTACCTGCACAACTACATCGGAATGCTGGGGATACCGCTCGAGCCTTATCCCTATTATCCCCAAGATGCGTTGACGGTGTTCCTCACCGAGAGTGCGGCAAAGGACCCCGATATTCTTTTAAAGATTAAAGATAGCTTGATGAAAGGTGCTGACGTGGTCATCACCTCCGGTTTTCTAAAGGCTGCCACGCCTATGGGTTTTCAGAGCATGTTTGCCAACATAAGGGTGACCCAACGCAAAGCCATGGCAAATCGGTATGCCTATTCCAACGATGGGGGAATAACCTTTGGTGGCTGTGAGGAGGCTGCAAAGCCGGTATCGATTCCTCAGCTGGAGTTTCAGACCAACGATACCTGGGAGCTGATTGCAGGATTGGGCGAGGACAACAACTTTCCGATACTCACCAAAACGTTGTACGGTAAAGGCAGGCTTTATGTCCTTACAATACCCGAGGATTACGGGGATCTATATAATTATCCGCGGAAGATACTTGTGCCCATACGTCAGGCTTTCAGCGGTCAAAGCCCTGTGTTGCTTGATGCTTTTTCAAAGGTTGGATTCTTCATGTACGATAATGACTGCTTCATACTGCATTCCTTCCAGCCTTGGTATGATGAGGCGTGCATAGAGCTAAAGGATGGTTATAATGCCCTTAAAGACCTGGTAACCGGCCGTGTTATCGAGGGTCAAAAGCAGGGCGATAAAACGGTTGTAAGGTTGCGCCTCTCTCCAGGAGTAAACAGGGTATTTAAGATGGTTAAGTAGAGTTTCAGGCTATCGCAATAAGAATTTAAAATCCCTTTGCCTTATTTTTCTGCTTTGTGCAGGAAAATAGGTAAAGGGTTTATTTTTTTGAAAATTTTCATTTGGAAGCAGGAATTTTTTATTTTTTATAGAATATAAATTTCTGTAATATTTTTGTAATATTTGTGATAAACTTTTAATGGACGAGCATTATTGAAAGATGAGGGAATTTTATGAAAAATTTCAAAATTGTGTTGGTAATGCTGCTGGGCATTTGGGTTGTGGTCTGCT
>JAMNZI010000038.1 GCA_023622385.1 Bacillota bacterium
ATATCCACCATCAAAATTCAATCAGCCTTTTTCACTGACATATATTTTTATGAATTGCTTTACTCTTATATCAGCCATCTTATATCAAAAAGAATTGGATATAAATTTAACCATGGGGTGAGTATCGCTTGACATTAATGTTTTTAATCTGTATTATACATAATTGGTTAATATATAATTTGTATAATTAAAGGGACAGCGCTAAAAAAGAAAAAATTAGCCTTTCGCCAATAAAATTACCATAATTTTTATAATGACAAATATGTTACGAACATGTTAAAATGTATTACAGATATATAAAATATATTAAAAATTGGAGGTCATAGTTATGAGGAAACGTATTTCCACAATTTTATTGGGTATCTTCCTAATAGGGCTACTGCTCACAGCAGGACAAGCATCGCCGCAGACAGCAGTACTGGCAGCAGCTGAAAAAGCATGCCCCGCCAAAGTAATGGTCACGGCGAACAACCTGAATGTAAGAGCAAACAGCAACACACAGTCGTCTATAATAGATGTTTTGAAGGGTAACGAGGTAGTCAATGTACTGGGGCAGAATGGCAACTGGTATATAATAAAGACCGATGACGGAAAAATCGGATCGATCCTTAAGTGGTTTACAAAGCCTGTGGGACAGCAGCCTGCTCCACAGCAGCCTGCTCCACAGCAGCCTGCACCGCAGCAACCTGCACCGCAGCAACCCGCTCCACAGCAACCCGCTCCGCAGCAGCCTGCTCCGCAGCAGCCTGCTCCGCAGCAGCCTTCAAACCAGCTAAGCTATGAGCAGTCAAGAATGATGGAGCTGGTCAACGCCGAGCGAACGAAAGCGGGCCTCAAACCCCTTACATGGGATGCTGACCTGGCTAGGGTAGCCAACATCAAGGCCAAGGATATGGTTGACAACAACTACTTCAGCCATACCTCACCCACTTACGGCAGCCCATTTGATATGATGCGCAGCTTCGGCATCCAGTACAGGACTGCCGGCGAAAACCTGGCGGGTTACTCCTCCGTAGAAGGGGCACACAATGGCCTCATGAACTCGGAAGGGCATAGGAGGAACATCTTAAACCCCAGCTTCACCCATATAGGCATAGGTGTTCAAAAGAGCCCGAGATACGGTTATGTGTTTGTACAAATGTTTGTTGGCAGATAACCCGATAATCAACAAAAGCGGTATCTACATGATACCGCTTTTTTATATTCTACTCCCTCATCTGAAAAGTTTTCATACTGTGAAAATGAGTAGCCGACATAAAGCCCAAAAGCAGAAAATGCAATGAACTGTGGCAGTTTGCGGATTATTTTGGTATAATAATTTCGAGGCGTTCATCTACAACTAAGCCAAGGAGGAGGAATGCAGTATGGGCAAGCAACAAGTGCTAGATTTCTTCTTTAAAAGAAGGAGCATCCGCAAATACAAGGATATGGATGTAAGCCAGGAAGACATAGACATCATCTTGAGGGCAGCCATGTCAGCTCCATCGGCAGGGAATCAGCAGCCCTGGCATTTCATAGTAGTAGACGACCGCCAAAAGATGAAGGAGATCACCAAATACCACCCCTATTCTTCAATGCTCAACACGGCGCCAAGATGTATCATCGTAGCAGGAGATATATCTTCTCAAAGATACGAAGGCTACTGGGTACAGGACTGTGCCGCTGCCACACAGAACATGCTGTTGGCCATAGCACAGCTGGGGCTAGGCGGAGTATGGCTGGGCGTCCATCCAAGGAAAGAACGTGAGGAAGCACTCCGCAAGATATTCAACATTCCTGACCATATTGTGCCCTTCGCCATCGTGGCACTTGGCGTACCCGATGAGGAAAAAGGCCCATCGGACAGATATAATCCTGAAAGGGTACATGTAAACATGTGGTGAAAGCGATGAGAGTTTTTATTGCCATTGAGTTTGAACAGCATATAAAGGACTATCTCAGTAAAATCCAGAAACAGATAATGAGTTACAGTACCCATGGAAACTTCTCAAGGCCGGAAAATTTCCACTTGACGCTTAAATTCATAGGGGAGGTACAGCCATCTTTTTTGGACAACATCACCGCAGCCATGGCCCAATCGATTCACGGCATAAGGCCTTTTAAACTTGGCCTACACCACCTTGGAAACTTCCCTCGAGGAAATAAGATGATCATATGGATGGGAGTGGGCGGAGAGTTGGACGTGCTAAACCTTCTGTTTAATCAGCTGGAGGCATCGCTGAGCAGCATAGGCATTTCTAAAGATACAAGGCGATATTCACCCCATATTACCCTAGGCAGGGAGGTACAGCTAGCAGTACCCTTCTCAAAAGTAGTCAACGCTGTTGCAACAGATCCGCAACAGATAATCGAGGTACACAAAATATCCCTTATGGAAAGCACGAGGGAAGATGGGCGCCTTGTATACATACCTCTTCACACACAACTGTTAGCCGATTAAACCCAACCGGAGTTGTTAGCACTTTGCCGCCTCCACTATCGCCCTGCATGCCTCTAAAAAGATTCCTACATCCACCGAATACGATAGATACTGAACCCCTGATTTCTTCCATCGCTTGAGATCCTCCAAGTTATCGACAAACGTCCCTATAATCTTATTCTTGCCTTTGGCCTTATTCACGATAAATTCCATATGCTCGATTACCCTAGGATTTTGCACGTCCCCCGGTACCCCCAGTGACTGAGACAAGTCATACGGCCCTATAAACAGTATATCCACCCCTTCAACTTCTAAGATCTCGTCAATGCTTTCAAGTGCCTCCTGCCCCTCCAGCTGCAGAATTATCAGGTTATCATCGGCTGACCGGAAATATTCGTACCTGTCCATTGCGGAATAACGGGCCGCTCTGACAAACCGGCACACTCCCCGGCTTCCATTGGGATAAAACCTGGCTGCTTTGACCACTTTTTCAGCTTCCTCAGCGCTTGTTATCCGCGGTACCTGAACGCCCAGTGCCCCAATGTCCAACGCTTTCGCTATATTGACCTCCTGGTGATCCTGGACCCTTATGATTGGCACAATGCCCGAAACCAGCGCCGCTCTAATGTTATTTTGCATGCTCTCAATGCTCACCGGACCGTGTTCAGTATCCAGTATAGCAAAGTCAAAGCCCGCATACCCTGCCACCTCAACAAAAGCAGGATCTCCCGTCTTCATAAATGGACCTATGACACATCCGCTGCCAAGTTTTTTCTTGAAGTTTTCAAGCAATGGTTTCATATTATATTCTCCCTTCTTAAGTATAAATGCTCAACATTTAAGCCAAGTCATGCCTATTTTAATGCAATTTTAATTAAACTTACTTTTCTTTTTACATTCTAGCCTTTTCTACATTGTACAGGAGGTATACGAAGTGTTACTACGGTCCCCATATCCCGCTGACCTTGAAACATAAGGCAGATCCGTTTGTATCCACTTGACTCAAAAACCCACCCTAGGTATTTCTTCAGGCAACCGGTCATAATTTGGCCGCCTGCCATCGGCCACCTCATACAGAATACTGTTGGTCTGTAAAATCCCTTCGATAAATTCGTAATAAGGCCTTTGGCAGATATCTACACAGCCTATCTGAAAGTTTTCCCCATCAAATCGTCCCAATGCTGCCTGATCATTCAGGGTAAAATAATGGGCTCCCACAAAATACTTACTGGTCGCAGCAATTTCCATGTAGTATCTATAAGCCTTCCCTCGTTCTTGCTGTGAAGTAACTCCCCGTATTCCGGTAGCAGGCAATCCCCGATCTAGAGCACCATGGTGGAATTCACCTATAATAACCGGCATTCCTGTAATTTTACCTATTTGCTCGATGTCCTCATAAGGGCTAATCTTATAGCAGTTTATAGAAAACACGTCGAAATTTTCGTAGCCTGCTAGTAAGTTTTCATTGGCGATATAAGCATATCGCATGCCGAGATTCATATGGTAGGGATCTACCTTTTTACAGGCAACACTCGGAATCTCCACGTATGCCTTGATCATCATCCTTGAAAACTCATTTAGATCCTCCGATGCTTTTGGAGATAATTTTGATGCACGCTTAATGCCTTTTTTAAGCTCACCAAAACTGCGTAAATTAATATTCCAAGCTTTATTGAACTTTTCAATATCGCCATCATACCGCTTTGATAAAAATTCTATTAAAACCTCCTTTGAGGCCAATTCCTCTTCATTTTCCAGCAATTCTTCGGCAATATTCAGATCATGGATAAAAGCCCATTGGGGTTCGTTTCTCAAAAAGTACCCGATCATATATTGGTCCCCTTCAAATTCTTTGAGCTGTTCAGCAAACCTTTCTGCATTATCCTTGTATTCCTGACTGAATACATCGGGAAAATCCCTAAAAATCTTTTTGGCGGTGTCGGGAAAATCCCTCAAAGGCCATACATATGGCAATTTGGCATAGCGTATAAACTTGAGCGATGACCAATTGCCAACGGTATTAAATCCCCATTCAACGAGCCTTCTTTTGGTAATCTTCGCCCACCCATCCCACCATGTTTCACCAAACGCCCTAATTAAATTGGCTATGGCAAAATCAAAATATTCTTCCCTATCCCTCTTGCTCCAAGCCTCCTTATATGTACCATCCTCATCGGGCAACCACTTGTATAGCTTCTTGATGCCATCAACCCTTCCCGGAACTGCTGGACTGACACAGTCAAGGCCTATGCTCAAAAATGCATATCCATCTGGATCAACCAACCACCACCGCTTTCCATCATGCTCAGTTCTAAAATACCCGGTTGAGTCAAACCTCTTTTCTAGCCATCCGCCATATCTACTTGTATTGCCGGATAATGTGACATCATCGGATTTAGCAGCCTCTTTTTTGAGCCATACTCTAAGCTCATCTATGCTTTTCGTTTTACCTGGCCATTCACGATCATCGAGCTGTCCCAATTCATCTACAAGCTTAACATCGGGCAAAGGATAATCGGGTTCGATATCGGTAATATAGAGGTTGGATATTTCCACTTTATGATCCTTAAAATATTCCATAGTTCCAATAGCAAATTGGTCCACTTCTTCTATGGATACCTTGTTACCAAACACCACGGTCTTAAGCTTTCCGGGGGTCCTATCCAGAAACATCTTTTGAGAGCTTAAAGCCTCCAGTGGAAACGATAATCTGGTCTTAAGTTTCGGGAATAGCCCAAGGACCACAGTTAAATTGGGCTGATGCCCGGTATTCCCCTTAGTCCAGAATTCCAAGGTTACCCCCATTACATAGTCCTCATGGTTGACAGCATCAAAGACTATATATTTAGCATCCTTCCAGTCAACATCGCCCAATCTCCCGGGCATTCCATTTATTTTTAGCCTTCCTCCCTTGCTATTGCAAATAAGACAAACTTCTCCATTTTGTCCATTCTCAACTTTGCAATTGATAGGAGTAAACTTATTTAAGTCTAACATCTTCATCAAAATTCCCCCCCCTTTTTCCATGTCTCCCCTTTTTATCAATATTATACTATCTCCTCCGTTATATAACCCCCATCTAGCTCTCTTTTTGCAGGCTTAATTTCTAACTAAATCTGCAAGCCATAAGCATATCTTAAATCAACGAAGCCTAAAAATTTTTGCCGTGTAAGCAGACACATAATTCTGCTCACACGGCAAAAACATACCATTTAACATTACATTCATTAACAAATTTTTAAATCATAAAACCCTATAAACTCATTTTTAGATGCTGCATTTAATTTTACAACGGAACAAAAAAATAAAAAGGGATTTACATCCCTTTTTATATATAGTTTAAACCATTTGGCCAGGGTAACGGCAGCGGAAAAACCTGATCCCATGGCTGACCATAAGACGGTCGCTTAAATCCGGTAAACAGGAACTCAGCCAGTTTTGCCTCATCATCAGCCACCCGGCCTGGTAATGCGTCTAAGGAGGAAGGAAGTAGGCTCTCATCCCAGGCTTCTTCAATGATAGGACTTATATCCCTCCATAAGTTTTCCTTACTGACAATCCTCAAAGTCGTGCCGGGATAATACGATGAAACCCCGCTTAATCCTGCAGAATTCAGGACCGATATAAGCTCCTTATCATACGCAGGTACCTCTACCATCACCTGCTCCATTTCCATGTCATGCAACAGTTTATCCATGAGCCAAACAACGACCATTCTTTGACCAGCATACTCTACAACCTTAAATGCCCCGGGTTTTGTCTCATATCCTATGATGTAAGCAAGTCCGGCATTCCCATCAGCAAAAGCTACTGCAACAGTTAAAGCCGGAACGGGGGGATGGACCATGGGGACCGCTTTAAGCAGCACAGGAAATTCCCGTTTGGTTCGTTGATATCGTACTGGCTCTCGCTTGTATATATCAAAAAGAACATCGGCTTCATCTACACCTTTGGAGACATGATATCTAATTTCTTCAAAGTTTTTATATAAAAATTTACCCTTTTCTAATATATACCTAAATGCTTCGCCTACCTCTACACACGAATTTCTCTTATACAACCCCCTAGTGCCGGATATACTGACAAACCCTATGCCCTTTTCTCCCAAGTTCCTAAACACCTCATGAAGAAGAGCAGTCCCGATCCCCTTTCCCTGATAATCCGGATGGGTACACACCGCACCCATGTTGGCCATACTGACTTTATGGCCATATATAATGGCTGTATTTTTCTTTATGCCGATGTGGGCTACAACCTTTCCATTGTCAACGGCTACGTAAAGATTTTGAGCGTTTTCTGCACATATAAAAGTGGGAAATTGCCTGCCCATAGTGGGCTCCAAGCCGCTGGAGGTACGAAAAACGTAGTTAACCAACTCTAGAATTTGTTCAATCTCTTCCGGATAAGCCGGGCGAAAATCGACCACAATTATTCCCCCCTAAAAATAAATAATTAACGAAAGCTTTATTGCTAAGCAATTTATTCCTTCTTAAACTTTTCAACAAACTCAGGGGCGATCTGCCTCAGCATATCTTCCAACTCTCCGTCAGACATAACGGTAGTACGCCCTTGAGCGTATTCGCGATCCACCAGTTCTTTCAGCTTGACTACCATCGGATCCCTTTTATCTATGGCGTTTTCACCTTCCAGCCCAAAGTAAGAATTAATCCAATGGGCAATCCCGGCCAAGCCAGAATGCTGACTCACAGCCACCCTGGGTGGCCTTTTTAGTATCTTACCCGTGTCAAATATATTGTATATCTCCTCATCCTTTAGAAGACCATCGGCATGAATTCCTGCCTGAGTCACATTGAAATTTCTGCCCACAAAGGGAGTATTGGGTGGTATCTCATAGCCTATTTCTTTTTCAAAATATTCGGCAATCTCCGTTATAACCGACAGGTCCATGCCATTAGCATCGCCTCGTAAAGAAACATACTCTATAACCATGGCCTCAAGAGGACAGTTTCCTGTGCGCTCGCCTATGCCCAGCATGGTACAGTTGACCGCCGATGCACCGTACAGCCATGCGGTAGCAGAGTTAGTGACCGCCTTGTAAAAGTCATTGTGCCCATGCCATTCAATAAGCTCGCTGGATATACCCGCAAAATGTCTCAATCCATAAATTATGCCCGGCACGCTCCTGGGCAACGCAACCCCCGGATAAGACACGCCATACCCCAAAGTATCACATGCACGGATCTTTATAGGTATTCCGGATTCATCCATCAGTTTCTTAAGCTCAATAGCAAACGGCACCACGAAACCATAAAAGTCAGCACGCGTAATATCCTCAAAGTGGCAACGGGGTCTAATGCCATACTCCAGTGCCATCTTTACCACCGACAGATACATATCCATGGCCTGCTTGCGCGTCATGTTCAACTTTTTAAAGATGTGGTAATCCGAACAGCTAACCAAAATACCTGTCTCTTTTACCCCCATCTGCTTTACCAGCTCAAAATCCTTTTGGGAAGCGCGTATCCAGCTTGTAACCTCGGGATATTGATATCCCCGCTCCATACACTTGCGCACCGCTTCTTTGTCCTTATCGGTGTACAGGAAGAACTCGCTCTGCCGGATAACGCCATTGGGCCCTGAAAGCTTGTGGAGCAAATCAAACAGATCCACGATCTGTTTCACCGTGAATGGTGCTCGTGCCTGCTGCCCATCCCTGAAGGTGGTGTCGGTGATCCATATCTCATCAGGTACATGCATCGGCACAAGGCGATGATTAAACGGTACTTTGGGTATGCCGTCATAAGGGAACAAATGCCTATAAAGATTTGGCTCCTCCACATCCTGAAGCGAATATTTGTATGCCGACTGCTCCAGCGTATTGGTTCTCTTACTGAATTCTAGCACGTTTACATCTCCTCCTCCCAAGCCAAAATTGCATTCTCTTCAATCAACTTATCGTGCCTTCCTTTTACTTTCACAAGCCCCATCTTTGAATCAAGGCCTTCAAAATAGAGCTACAGACATAGAGGGAACATCATGTTTTACGCCGCCTTAAAAATATTTGTGTATAATTGTATACAGTTATACACGTATTTGTCAAGTGCCTAATTGTAAAAATTGAAAAATTCTTATCGACATAATTCATAATGAAACCTTATGAAAATTGCTTCTACGAAATATTTTGTTCCCCACATTATAATCAAACAGCACGTAAGTGATGGAAGGAGGATAGACACCGTTTTTTACGCCTTCCACGACGTCGTATTCGAAGGCCTCTATATGAGCGACACGGGATATCTGCCTGGACGTATACTCTTTAAGGTGCGGCATAAATTTCAACACATTTTCTCGGCTTTTGAAAAAAGAGTCAACAGCCTTAGCCAGGCCTGGTATCTCGGGCGGCTCCAAGCCTTCAGGATACCTGCTGGGCTTCTCATAGCTTACCCAATCAAACCGCATGATGTTTTTCAGTAACCGATGATCAACATTATCCAGGGTAAGGCCATATTCAAGCAAAATCTCAAAGAGGCGTATTTGGCTGTATGAAAACCCTTCATAGCCCTTTGCCTTCCAAAATTCCATAAACCCTTCAAAGAATTCAAACGGATTGTTATGGTGGCAATCGACCAGGTAATCCAGAGTATATTTAAAGCGGCCGGAGTTGTAATATTTCTCCACCAAGTCCTCTATCATCTCAAGCTTTGCGATTTCATCATAAGCCATATAGTTATTCTTGAGCACCTTGTACGGGGGATACTGCGTATATTCATAGCCATATTCTTTAGACTTCAACCTGAGGCCCGAACCTTTAAGCAATTTCAAAAATCCCAGTTGAATCCTGTTGGGTCGCAAAAAATACACGTCATTAAATGAGCGCTTAAACGATGCATAATTCTCTTCGGGCAATCCGGCTATTAAATCCAGATGGAGATGTATGTTTTGGCTTTCACGTAGCCGTATAACCGTCTTGGCCAAAGCATCAAAATCCATTTTTCTCTGAATCTCATGTATTGTATCTGAATTTGTGGACTGTACCCCTATCTCAAATTCAAAAAGGCCAGGGGGTGCCTGTCCCAATATATCCAGCATCTCATCGTCTATTAAATCCCCTGCCATCTCAAAATGGAAGTTGGTCTGTCCTCCAAGCGAGATTAGGGTCTTGAATATGTGCTTGGCCCTTTTCGGATTGCAGTTAAACGTCCTATCGACCAACTTGACCTGGGGTACACCCGCTTTTACGAACAGCTCCAGCTCCCTTTCCACCCGTTCAAGCGAAAAATACCTCACTCCCGGAACGGTGGAAGAAAGGCAGTACTGACAATTAAAAGGGCAACCCCTTGAAGTTTCGTAATAGATGATCTTGTTTTCCAGCCCTGCAAAGCCATCCTGATACGGAAAGGGAATCAAATCCAAATCCCGTATCAAAGGTCGGGCTGGATTAACCACTATTTCCCCGGCATAGCGGTATACCAGCCCCTTTACCCATGCCGGATTTCCCCCGTCCTCAAGAATATGCAGCAATTCATGGAATGTCTCTTCTCCCTCTCCAACAACGATGTAGTCAATCGCAGGGTTATCCCTCATGACATCTCCGGCATCAAAGGACACTTCTGGACCACCGAGGACAATGGCGCAGTGATCCATCACCCTTTTTAACGTATCAGCTACCATTAACACTTCCCGGATATTCCAGATATAACACGAAAAGGCCACCACGTCAGGCCTCGCAAGATAGATCTCCCTGATTATCCTCTCTATATTGTCATTTATGGAAAACTCCATAAGATCTACCCAGTGCTCTTTACCACAATACCCTTTCAGATACCTCAAAGCCAGGTTGCTGTGAATAAATTTTGAATTGATTGCAACCAAAAGCACCTTCATGACCGTTTCCTCCATTTTTCTTTATGCGATAACCTCTACGTCTTTGACCTCGGGAACACGTTTTTAACCGAGCGATAATCAGGTTCGTGATAGATCTTTGATACCCCTGGCCAGAATTACCAAACCACCCACTATGATGTTCAAATAATATGTCATAAACCTCCATAGTACCATGGCAGCAAATATCAAATGTCCGGGGAAAAATCGTTGAAAGAACAGATAAAACCCGCCTTCAGAGGCTCCCATGGCACCCGGGGCTGGGAAATAGGATACCGCCAGATACAAAAACGATTGAACGAATATCATATCCACCCAGGCGCTGTCCTTCAAATCAAATGCCCTGTAGATAAAAAACGTAACGCTAAAATAGAAGATGAGTTGCATAGCTGTTAAAACGGCCGCCAGCGCCATGCCTTTGTAGTTTCCCCGGAACATGCACAGGCTTCCATGAAAATCTTCCACGGCCTCTTCCATTCGTACCTTCCACTTCTCTAAATCCTTAACTATGCGCACGCGGTGAAAAAAATTCAATACTGACAATACTATCTTTCTTGTAAAGCCGCGACTCAGCGAAAGAAAATAAATTAAAAACACTCCTCCTGCATTGATCACAAACCCGATCAAAGATATCCAAACCACCACAAGGGGGTACGAAAATATCAAATCGGCTCTAAATATAAAGGCTATTGCACAAAAAGCAGATAAAACCACCTGGTATATCAGGTATTTAATTATGAGCACCGAGGTGGAATAGCCGGCCGGGATACCAAATCGGGACATGTAATACACCTGCGCAGGTTGCCCGCCGCTGGCAAATGGCGTAACGGCATTGTAATATTGACCTATTAAGGCAACCTCCATACAGCCCTTAAAATGCCAGGGTTTGAAAATGGCAGCCAGGGAGTATCTGAGTATCAGGGCATCCATAGCCCAGAACATCAGCATGCATGTTGCCGCTCCTGCAACCCAATACGGCTTGAGGGCCTTAAACGCGCGGCCTATATCCTTAAGGTTGGGATCCAAAAGCCCTATAACTGCAATGATTACAATATTTATTGCAACATAAAAAAGAATTGCATACTTTTTCTTGTCCATATTCTCTCCTTAAAATATTAATATCCTTACTTTCCATATTGCATACGCCGAGCCGAATCAGTTGCATAAAATAAAAACGCACCAGCGGCCACATCTAATTATACTATACTCCAAAAAATACCGCAAACTATTGGATTTATCTGTTTACACATTCCCTAACGCGCTCAGCGCCTCTCTTTAAAGCCTCCTCATTTAACGGAATGAGGTGCTCTTTGGAAGGCCCCAGCACCTTTTTCAAGGACTCTATGACAGATGCCGGCGATACAGCTCCCGTCTTTGCTAAAAAACTTCCCAACACTACCATATTGGCCACACGGCTATTTCCCAGCTGATCCGCGATCTCATTTGCGGGTATATAGCAAACCTCTATATCCTCCCTAGATGCCTTTTTATCTATAAGCGAACTGTTGATGAGCAGCAGCCCCCCTCTCATGACAGCACCCTCAAACTTATCCAGCGACGGCCTGTTCATGGCCATAACTGCAGTTGCCTCGGTTACAATGGGCGATGCCACCGGCTCATCGGATATGATGACGTTGCAGTTGGCCGTGCCACCGCGCATCTCGGGGCCGTATGAGGGAAGCCATGACACATTCTTGCCTTCCAGCATGCCGGCATAGGCTAAAAGCTGTCCCATGAGCATTATTCCCTGTCCGCCAAATCCTGCAATAATAATCTGATGGGTCATATCACTTTACCTCCTTTTTAACGCCCAAAGGATAACAAGGTATCATATTTCGCTCAAGCCATTTCAGCGCTTCCACAGGCGTCATACCCCAATTGGTGGGGCAGGTGGAAAGGACCTCTACCATTGAAAAGCCTTTGCCGGCCAACTGGGTTTCAAAGGCTTTTTTAATGGCCCTCTTGGCCTGATTTATATGCTTTATATCGTGTATCGAAACCCTTTCGATATATGCAACACCCTCAAGGGTTGCTAGCATCTCGCTCATTCTTATGGGATAGCCCGCCTTGCCAGGGTCGCGCCCATAGGGGGTAGTGGTGGTTACCTGTCCAATAAGGGTTGTGGGTGCCATTTGTCCCCCCGTCATGCCGTATATAGCATTGTTTATGAATATGACGGTGATGTTTTCACCCCGCGTGGCAGCATGCACTATTTCAGCCGTGCCTATGGCTGCCAGATCTCCATCCCCTTGATAAGTAAATACAACCCTATCGGGCAAAACGCGCTTGATGCCAGTAGCCACAGCAGGCGCCCTGCCATGGGCAGCCTCCTGCATATCGCAATTGAAATATTCATAGGCAAATACGGCGCATCCCACCGGGGCAACACCTATCGTCCTCTCACGGATGTCCAATTCATCTATCGCTTCGGCCACCAGCCTGTGAACTATGCCGTGAGTACAACCGGGACAGTAGTGAAACGGCTTATCGGTCAAAGATTTTGGCCTAGTAAAAACCTTGGTCATCTCAAAACACCCCCTATGACCTTCTTGATCTCGGCCAGTATAGCATTGGGTTCGGGTACCATTCCGCCTGTTCTGCCGTAGAAGAACACCGGTTTTTTGCCGTTGACGCTTAAGCGCACATCTTCCACCATCTGGCCCATGCTCATCTCTACCGCCATAAAGGCCTTGATGTGCTCACGCTGAGCCCATTCTTCAAAGGTGCTAGTGGGGAAAGGCCAAAGGGTGATGGGGCGTATGAGTCCAACGTTTATGCCCTCCTGTTTGGCCTTTTGAATGACGCTCTTGACTATTCGAGCGGTGGTACCATATGCCGCCACGATTATCTCGGCATCCTCGCAGTTATAGCACTCAACCTTTACTTCGTTCTTCTTGATTTCTTCATATTTCTGATAGATTTTCTTCACGTGCTCTTCCAAAACCTGCGGGTCAATATACAGGGAGTTTATGATATTTCTCGGGCGGTCTCCAGTATATCCGGTAGTAGCCCAGGTTTTTGGTGGCAGCTCCCGTTTGCTGCTCAGAGGCCTGAATTCAACCGGCTCCATCATCTGGCCCAGCATTCCATCTCCCAGTATCATTACCGGATTGCGGTACTGATCAGCAATATCAAAGCCCTCCATCACCAGGTCTACCGCTTCCTGTATTGTAGAAGGTGCCAGTACTACCAGGTGATAGTCGCCATGGCCGCCTCCCTTTGTCGCCTGGAAGTAGTCAGACTGCGCTGGCTGAATTCCTCCCAACCCCGGGCCTCCACGAACCATGTTCACCACAACGCAGGGAAGCTCGGCCCCCGCGATGTATGACAACCCCTCCTGCTTCAAGCTTATTCCAGGGCTGGAGGAAGACGTCATTACGCGAGCGCCCGCACCCGCTGCACCATATACCATGTTTATGGCAGATACCTCGCTTTCGGCTTGGATAAAACACCCGCCCACCTCTGGCAACCTTTTGGCCATATACGCGGGGATCTCATTTTGCGGAGTTATGGGATATCCAAAAAAATATCTGCATCCGGCTTGAATGGCAGCCTCTGCAATGGCCTCATTGCCCTTCATCAACACTTTTGACATAAGACTTCAACCTCCATTTTCTTGCTTTTGCCTCGCATGCTGCGATTACTAATATTTTCCATATTCTCTTTACTTTTCCACCTCTATAGCTACATCGGGGCATATACGAGCACAAAAAGCACAACCAATGCATTTATCCATCTCTATCACTGTAGCTGGATGGTATCCTTTTGAATTCATGCGATCACGGGCCATTACCACAATTCCTTTTGGACAAACCGTGGTACATAGTTCGCATCCCTTGCATCGTTCTTCATCAAAGATAACCCTTGCCATATAAAGACTACTCCTCTCCTTAGAAACATTTTGCTTTAAAATTTTGATTGGCACACTTTAATGTCATCGATGTTTCATTTATAGTCATATAGTTATTTTAACTGTATGGACGCCATTTTGCCAACACACACTTAACCTCTTTATGAACTTACTGTATTATACCTCATCTTTCCTATCCCAGGGAGGATGGAGATATATATCTATGGGGAACCCCTTGCTGCTGTATTTTTCCGGCAATTTATCAATGACATCTGTAACGCCAGAAATATAAGCAATGGGTATATTTAACTTTTCCGCTACCTGCTCCACAATCATCTGCCCTTCAAGCAGATGATTTAAATTGGTCTCATACATCAAATTGGTGTTGTTAATTAGGTCAGTAACTTTTAGCCTTGAACGGCTTTCAACGGCCTTAAGCATCTCTATAATCTGCTCAGGAGCACTAGACAGAGGCCTTCGTACATTGACCACAAAAAACATTCGATAAGGCTCTTGCATGAAATAAGGGTAATATCGCCCCAGTGCCGTAGCCCCTATATCATCCCCACCTACATCGAAAACCACCTTGTCGTTTTTGCTTTGAAAAACCGAGTAAATTTCCGGGGGTAGCGATGGGACATCTACCGTAGTTCCGACAAAATTAGGCGACAAAAGCCTTATCCCCTCTTTTTCTAAAACATCCCTAACCTCGCTCGAACGAAAAAACGGATTCACTATGTCCAAGTCCACAACGGTCACTGCTTGTCCCTGCCTGGCCAGTTTAATGCTATAGTTTATGGCCAGCTCAGTCTTGCCGCTACCGAAATGGCCCGTAAATATCGCGATCCGTCCCTTTTCCTGCTTCATGTAAAATCCAACCCTTTCAATTCAGCCATAAAGCAATACACTCCCGAAATATGTTTTCATTTTATCACATTTTCCCGCATCATTCTATCTGCCATTTAATCCTTTTAGCCATCTACCATCACCATACACGCTAAATTGCGCTCTACGGCTAGCCAATTTTTCAAACAAAAAAGGCCCTCACCATTTTAACTGCAAAATAACCGATGAAGGCCTTGTTGTCTTAATCGCATCAAACAGAACTCGCCTATAAAAAGCTTACCTGTTTTTCTATCGCCCTTCGGGCTGTCAAATACCCTACAGGAGATGTTGTTGACAATCATAAACCTTATATTCAAAATAATATAATAATTGGAATATTACACCTCATTGTTGACCGCATTCCTTCTTATCCTGTTTTTCAGCTTAAACGCCCAACCGCCCATGGTTCCCATGGGGCAAAAGGCACACCAAGTTCTCTGATGGTAGTAAATGCCAAGTATGACATCGATTATGGTGGTCAGAAGCACCATGCGAACGAATACAATCCCTATAGCAACCCAATCGCCCCACGCCAAGGCCAATTGTACGGCAAAAAAGCTCATCAGCGTTATAAGAAATATAACCTTAAATGTGACGGTCTTGAAAACTCCGGGAATGCCTTTCTTCAAGGTAATCCTCTTCAATATCGCATCGTTAAAACTGCCTCTGGGGCAAAACGAGTTACACCATTTGCGTCCCATAAAAGGCCCCGTAATCACCGGTGCCAGCATGCACACGAGCGCAATTACGCCTATTGGCGGATATATAATGCCCGCAATGCAAAAGGCTATCAGTACAAGCCACATATATTGTTTAACCGGGTTCATTAGCATATCACCTCCCTCAATGATTTTATGATATTATCATTATATTAGGAAAATACGATATATATTATATTAAAATTAAAAAAAATGTAAACCATTATTCTAGATTTCATTTAATCAATGAATATAGTCCACAGCCATTTCAACCCACCGGAGAAAGCTCGTAGCCAAAGTGGGAACCAAATCTGGCAATCAACCCTCAATACAATACATTACATTCTGCCAAGCCCACAGCGGACTTTTATCGCCAAACTATCGCCTATGCCGGGCGTACCTAAAAAAAGAGGGAGCATCACGCTACTCCCTCTTCTTTGTTTTTTATGGTATTTATTTTTTAATCGTACAACAGCGGTTTTAGCTCTTCTGAATCAATGTTGGTTTTATCATACCAGTAAAATCCCGTATCGATTTCCTTTTCAACCTTTTCTCCCTTAATAGCCTTCACTGCAGCTTCTACAGCCTTATACCCAATGCCTACAGGGTTTTGCGTAATTGCTCCGCTCATTTTTCCCTCCCTTATGGCATCTTTTTGCTGTTTACCTGCATCGAATCCTATGACTACAATTTGGCCTACTTTTTTCATTTCAACAACGCCATTTAGAGCTCCAATGGCAGAACCCTCGTTAGCACCGAAAATTCCTTTCAAATCCGGATGGGCCTGAATCATTGCCTTCGCAATATCAGTCGATTTTAAATGGTCCCCTCCACCATATTGAATATCCACAATTTCAATATCTGGATATTTCTCCTTTATGCGATTTACAAACCCATCCCTTCGGTCTACTCCAGTAATGCTAGTCTGATCATGGACTATAACGCCTACCTTTCCCTTTCCTCCTATAAGCTCAGCCATTTTATCGGCAGCTAGAGCTGCTGCAGCAACGTTATTTGTAGCTACCGTAGTAACGGGTATATCACTATCTACTCCTGAGTCAAATCCTATCACCGGTATGTTTTTTTCCTTAGCTTTCTCTAATAAAGGAATAACTGCCTTGCTATCCAAAGCTGCAATACAAATAGCGTCAGGATTTCTGCTCAAAGCCGCTTCCAACATTTCTACCTGCTTATCTATTTGCGATTCTGTTTCTGGGCCTTCAAATGTAATCTCTACATCGTAGTCCTTAGCTGCTTGTTCCGCCCCCATCTTGACAGCCTGCCAAAATTGATGCTGGAAACCCTTAGAAATAATAGCGATATATGGCTTTTCTCTTGACCCTCCCGTCTGTTGTTTATTTGCAGAGCTGGAACAACCCATCAAGTATACAATCAACGACATAGCTAAAAAGACAAACAAGAATTTTTTGGCCTTTCTCATAAATAAATTCCCCCCTTTTTTTTATTGTTTTTATTTTCTATTGTACATGAGCTTCCTTAAAGGAAGCTACTTCACGACTTTTACTGTTTACGCCGACGCGCAATATCTGCAAATACTGCCATAATAACCACTATACCTATCACAACCATTTGCCACTCTTGCTTTACGGAGAGAATACGTAATCCATTTGTAAGCACACTCATGAGCAACGAACCAATAACTGTACCAAGAATTGAACCTTCACCACCGCTCAACGATGTACCTCCAATTACAACAGCAGCGATAGCTTCCAGTTCATACCCCTGTCCCAAAGCAGGCTGTGCCGAATTTAGACGAGAAGCCATTAAAATCCCCGCTATTCCGCAGAAAAGGCCACACATTGCATGAATAACGATCTTCCAAGCATCTACATTTATACCTGATAATCGAGTAGCCTCCTCATTACTCCCTATAGCGAAATTGTAACGGCCAAGAATTGTTTTGTTCAAAATCAAACTTGCAATAATAGAAACAACGAAAAAGATCACCACTGCATTAGGAACTTCTAACCCACCAATTATACTGTTTAAAAATGAGCCCATTGAAATATCAGAAAAACCAGGTGCTTCTGTAAAATATATAGGTTTAGTATCAGATATAACCAGAGATAATCCTTTAGTGATCATCATCATTCCCAAAGTAGCAATAAATGCCGGGATTTTCAATTTTGCTATCACTACACCGCTTATAAAACCGCATAAAGTGCCAGCAATTAATCCCCCTAATACCCCTAACCATATGGGCATTTTCCAAAAAGTTACAAATACACCTGCAATCACAGAGGAAAATGTCATTACCGTCCCTATCGAAAGGTCAATTCCTCCACTGATAATAACAAAAGTAACACCAACTGCCAAAATACCGATGATAGCTGTAGAAAGCATAATTGATATTATATTGTTAAATTGGAAAAAGTTCGGTGATGCAATGGAGAAAAATATAAATAACACTATTAAGCTTCCAAATGCCAGCACTTTCTGAGTGGCATTAGACGCAAATATTGATTTCATCCGTCCAAACCCCTTTCTCCTATAGTAAAATGTTTATCATTCTCTTTTTGTCGCGTAATACATGATCCGCTCTTCGGTAGCTTCGGCAGCACTTAATTCACCTGTAACACGTCCTTCGCACATTACAATTATGCGATGGCTCATTCTTAAGATTTCCGGCAATTCAGAGGAAATCATGATTATTGATTTTCCTCTCCGAGTCAACTCGTTAAGCAGTTTATAAATCTCATTTTTTGCTCCTACATCGATACCTCGTGTAGGTTCATCAAAGATAAGAATATCGCTATCTTGGGTTAACCACTTCGCTATCACAACTTTCTGCTGGTTACCGCCTGACAAGAATTTAACCTTTTGCTGCAAGCTAGGTGTCTTAATTTTGAGCTCATCAACGCGCATCTGTGATTCAGACTTGGTTTTATCACGTTTCACCCATCCCAATAGTCCCTTAAATCTTTCTAACGAAGCAAGAACGATATTTAATTCCACATCCATATCTAAAACAAGTCCATAACGCTTCCGATCTTCTGAAAGATATCCGATCCCGTGAGATATAGCATCTTTAGGACTTTTTATATGCACCCTCTTCCCTTTCACATAAATTTCTCCCGAATCTAGTGGATCTGCTCCAAAAATTGCGCGGGCTACTTCAGTACGTCCTGCCCCCATTAATCCAGCAATCCCTAAAATTTCTCCTTTTCGCAGCTTAAAACTAACATCCTTTATCACATTCCCTCTTTTTAGGTTCTTTACTTCCAAGACTATTTCTCTTTCATCGTTATCGGAAGTGCTAATTTGGGAAGTTTCATAAATCTCTCGTCCTACCATCATTTTTATAATCTGATCGATGCTAATATCCTTAACGTCTGCTGTACCAATATATTGTCCATCACGCAACACCGTTACCCTGTCAGCTATCTTTTTAATTTCCTCCATTCGGTGAGTAATATAAACGATACCTACTCCTTTTTGACGAAGCTGATTGATAATCCTAAAAAGTTCTTCTATTTCAGATTCAGTTAATGCCCCCGTAGGTTCATCCATTATCAAAACTTCAGAATTGTACGATAAGGCTTTTGCTATTTCTACCATCTGTTGTTTTGCAACGGTGAGATTCATTACTTTAGTGCAGGGATCTACGTTTAAATTCATATTTTTTAAAATTTCCTCTGTTCTTTTATTAATCTCTTTTTCATCTAAAATAAATCCAATTCCTTTTCGAATTTCACGGCCGATGAAAATATTCTGTGCTACTGTGAGATGAGGTATCAAATTGAATTCTTGATGAATCATACTTATTCCTAACTCTTGCGCCATTTTGGGGCTTAAAATGTTTACTTCCTTTCCTTTGTAGAAAATTTTGCCATTATCTTTTGAATACACGCCCGTTAAAATCTTCATCAAAGTAGATTTACCCGCACCATTTTCGCCTACTAAAGCATGAACTTCGCCTGCACGTAAATCAAAACGACATTTACTGAGAGCTTGAACTCCAGGAAATTTCTTATCTATACCTTCCATAGACACCAATATCTCACTCATAATTTTCACCCCAAATTTACAACCCATCACTTGATATGCGGTTTAAAAACTTGCCACCTAAATATCTGCTTGCGGCATTATTGTAATATAACAACTATTCCGTTAGAATTGATTATTCTATCAAAAAAGTTAAAAATTCTATCCAAAAATTAAAAACCGCCTTCCTCAACAGGAGGCGGTAGCACTTATTATAATTACTTTACAAACGGAAAAAGCAATTTTTGATTTTCTGGAGTATATAAATTGTCCTTTCGAATCAATACAGCACCTGTGTCAATATACTCCGGCTTCTTTTTATCTAAACTAATTTCCACAGCTTCACGAACGCCTAAATATCCCATATTAAAAGGACGCTGAACCATGACCGCATCAATAACCCCTTTTTCAATAAACATCACTTCTTCCTGATTCCCATCAAAGCCAACCAATTTTATTTTACCATTTAACCCCAGATCTTCTATTGCTCTTGCAATACCTATAACAGTTTTTTCGTTTGCACCAAAAATTCCTGCAACATCTGGATGTTTCTTGAGTATATCCAAGGTTTGAGCATAAGCTATATCTTCCTTACCTTCACTAAACCATGTTTCCTCAATAAGTTGAATCTTTTTATATTTTGAAATGGCTTCCCTGAACCCTCTTTCTCTTTCTATGGCAGTGGATACACCTTTCACAAATGACATAATTGCTACCTTTCCTTCATAACCTATCAATCTAGCCATTTCCTCTGCAGCCTGTTGGGCTGCTTCCAAATTATTAGTTGAAATAAGGCTTTTACAGAGAGGGGTATCAATAGCGGAATCAATAGTCACCAACGTAATATTGGATTTTATTATTTTTTCACTAATAGGAACCAGCTTCTTATAATCCGATGGGGCCAACACAATAGCCATCGGCCTTTTAGAAATTATATCATCCAATATCTCAATTTGGCCTGTAATATCTGTTTCTTCCATAGGACCTGTAAATATCATATCAATATCTAATTCCTTCGCTGCAGTTTCTGCTCCCATTTTCACAGTTTGCCAAAATTCAAATTCAGGATCAACTGATTTTACTACAACATATACTACTTTTTCATATTTACGTCTCTCAGGAAGAAATTTAATTAAAACCACTAAAATCAGTGCCGCAATAAAGAAATATAAGGATATTTTTATTATTAAATTCTTATTAATCATTGAACTGCATCCTCCTCAGCCTTTTCAATTGGTATATATATTCTAACGGTGGTACCCTGTAATAATTGACTTTCAATTTGTATTCCATACTCCGTTCCATAATACAGCTTGATTCTTTCATCAACATTTCTTATACCTACTCCACTTAAACGCGATTCCTTATAATAATTTCTATTAAATAGATTACATAATGTCTCTTCATCCATACCTATGCCATTATCTTTTACCTCAAACATCAGTTTATCGCCCCTTTGTTCCCCGGTAATTACAATTTTTCCCATTCCCTCCATATTCCTAATTCCATGATAAATAGCATTTTCGACAATAGGCTGAAGAATCAGTTTCACTATTCGATATTTTTCTATGGCTGGATCTACATTGACTTCATAATCAAACTTATTGGGATACCGGATTTGTTGAATAGTTAAATAATTTTTGACGTGTTCTATCTCTTCCTTTACCGTGATAAATTCCCGCCCTCTACTAATACTAATACGAAAAAGCCTAGCCAAAGAAGAAGTCATCTTTATAACTTCTTCATACTTTTTGGCTTCTGCCATCCATATTATTGAATCCAAAGTATTGTAAAGGAAATGAGGATTTATTTGTGCCTGTAATGCTTTTAGCTCATTAAGCCTCTTTTGTTTTTGTTCGAATTGAATCTGCTTTATAAGATTTTTAATTTCCTGAACCATATAATTAAAAGTCTTTCCCAGCTTTCCAATTTCATTATAGCTTTTTATATTAACACTCACGTCAAAATTACCATCCTTGACTTGATTCATGATATTCACCAATTCCCTGATAGGTCTAGAAAAATGTCTGGAAATTATAACGGAACACAATACAGAAATGGCCAATGAGGCAACGCCCAATATAAGGAAAAAACGTTCGAGTAAGGATTTATAATCGGATATATCATCTATGTATACAACGCCTACAACTTTCCATCCGGAATAAGGTGAAGAAGTGATTATATACTGCTTTTCGGAACCTCCTTCCTCTACCATAATAGTAGGTGCGGATGAATTGAGAATCAAATCGATCCTTTCACTCTTTAAGTTGCTATATAAAA
The DNA here is from genome assembly GCA_023622385.1 of Bacillota bacterium. GTDB lineage: Bacteria > Bacillota > Clostridia > Caldicoprobacterales > Caldicoprobacteraceae > Caldicoprobacter. The sequence goes on from JAMNZI010000038.1 coordinate 21,980, forward strand.
GCTGCTGTTTAGGATGATATACGATATTCCCGTCGGAATCCAATATGAATACATATCCCTTTTTCCCCAATTCAATTTTGCTGCACATATCATGTATCAAATTAAAATTAAGATCTATAAGGAGTACACCTAATTTTTTCATAGTATTAACTCCCGTCAAGGCACGGCTGCATGATACCACCCATTTATATTGCCCTTCTATAATATTTTGAACATGGGAACTGGAAATAACCAATTCATCGGTTTGTATCGCCTTCTTATACCATGGTTCTCCTTTAAAATCCACGGTAGTTTTGAACTTAACATCGTCTCTATTTGCAATCATCCTCCCATCCTCTGTAAAAACAAATATATTTAGAATATCGCTACGCGACTGAACAAAAGTATTCAAATACTGAGAAATCTCCTGCACATTCTGCATGCTACTATTACCCTCAAGAAACTTCTTTATATCCATGTTATAAGAAAGGTTTTTGGATATAGTTTCTACATTTTCAAGATAATACTGGATATTGTAATTTACCTGTTTTACCAACTGCATAACATATTCGGCGGAATACTTTTCTACCACCCTGCCTGTAACATAATAGGAGAGGAAACCCATTACCGCAATGATACAGACAATTAAACATGAAAAGACTAAAGCAATTAAGGTTTGAATGCTTTTGAAACAAATATTTTGGCGCAACTGCTTCAATATTTTTCTAAGCACTATCCCACCGCCCTCTATATTCTATTGGGCTTATACCTTCTTTTTTCTTGAAGCTATAGCTGAAATAATGGGGATCATCGTATCCTACCTGTTGTGCAATCTCATAAATTTTTAGATTTGTGTTCCTCAAAAGCTCTTTTGCCTTTTCAATTCTTACCTTGGTAAGATATTCCGTAAAAGTTTCCCCTGTTCTGCTTTTAAAAATTTTGCTGAAATAACTTTGGCTTAAATGCAAATAATCACAAACATCCTGTACGGTTATATCCTTTAGATGATAATTTTCATCAATATAAACGCAAGCTTTTTGTACTATGGCTGAATGGTCGTCCTCCTTCATCTGTAGGATTTTTTGGGATAGTTGGCTACATAAATCCTCAAAATACCTTTTTATTTCATCTTTATTATTTATTTTAAAAAGTCGTTCAAAGGAAGCGAAATCAAATAATGATCTGGAAGAATCCATGCATACATCCGCATAAGCTTTAACGATTGTAACCATCATCTCAAGAAGCATGGTTCTAAAATCCAAAATGTTTAAATCCGAGCCGGTAACAAAATTAGAAAGATCATCCAATTCCTTCTTTACCTCATCATGTAATCCCAACTTGATCTTATATTTTAAGCGTTCAAGCATCTCATGTACTTTTTGATAAGGAAGGGATGGCTTTCTTTCAACATCCGATTTGACAATTACCCGTTCTTTACCAACCAACACTTTATATTCCAATGCCGTCAGGGCATCCTGATAA
>JAMNZI010000174.1 GCA_023622385.1 Bacillota bacterium
AGTGTTTAATCATGAATAGGAGTGGGGGTAGTTTTATTGGATATCTTAAAGCGAATAATGGGCTATGCTTGGAGGTATAGGTGGCGACTTGCTGCTGCTACCGTTTTTTTATTGCTGCTTATCGGTTTAAACATGGTAACGCCTTATCTTTCCAAAATACTGGTCGATGATGTCATACGAGGCGGCAAGCGCTCCCTTCTGGTGCCAATTTTGCTGGCAATTCTTGTATGTGCAGCGTGCAGAGGGCTCTTATCGTATACCAGGTCCTACTTATTTGAGGACGTGTCACAAAAGTGCCTGTATGACCTGCGCAATGCCATGTATACCCATCTTCAGGAGCTGTCGTTTTCATTTTACGATGACAATCGCATAGGTGAGCTCATGTCCAGGATGACTGGGGATATTGAGGGCATAAGGATGTTATTGGTGGTAGGATTGCCCCTTTTACTGGAGAATGCCACCTATTTCATCGGTACCACGATTGTGCTATTCTCCATGAACGTTAAGCTGGCGCTGGTTACTCTGGCGATTTTGCCCTTGATCGGGTGGATGGCTTTTAAGATGAACAAGGAGATCAGGCCTGCTTACAGCGAAATACGGGAGCAGCAGGCTAGTCTCAGCACGGCAGCTCAGGAGAACATCGCAGGGGTGCGCGTAGTAAAGGCTTTTGCGAGGGAAGAGTATGAAATAGAGAAGTTTAAGAAGGAAAATCGGCTCAATATGGAAAAAAACATCAATGCCGGCTTTATATGGTCCAAGTATTTCCCGCTCATTGAGTTTTTGAGCGGCTTTTGTGCGGTAGCATTAATAGGCTATGGCGGATGGATGGTTAGTTTTTGAGCGGCTTTTGTGCGGTAGCATTAATAGGCTATGGCGGATGGATGGTTGCGACAGGGAAGATTTCATTGGGAACCGTTGTGGCTTTCAACGGATATCTGTGGATGCTGATTATGCCGGTTAGAATGCTTGGCTGGATTGTCAACGTGATAAGCCAGGCCATCATTGCCGGCAAGAGAGTGTTTAGCGTGCTGGATACCGGGTCTTCCATTAAAGAGAAGGAAGATGCTCATTGTCCAAGCGAGTTTCGTGGAGATGTGGTGTTTGAGAATGTCTCGTTTTGCTATAAAGAACAGCCCGTGCTGTTTAACATAAACATAAACGTTCCGGCAGGGAAGACCATAGGCATCATGGGTGCCACAGGAGCGGGCAAGACGTCTATCATAAACTTGATAGGTAGGTTTTACGATGTGACGGCGGGCAGGGTATTGGTAGACGGAGTGGACGTACGGGATTGGAAGTTGAGCGCTTTAAGGAGCCAGATAGGTCCCAATGCCACCAGGGAGGAAGTGATCGAAGCCGCCAAGATTGCCGGTGCCCATGATTTTATCATGGAGATGCCCCAGGGCTATGACACCATCATCGGCGAGCGCGGCGTGGGGCTGTCGGGCGGCCAAAAGCAGAGGATTGCCATTGCCCGCGCTATTCTCAAGAACCCCAAAATCCTCATTATGGACGACTGTACCTCGGCTGTGGATATGGAGACTGAATACCAGATACAGCAGGCCCTTCAGAAGGTTATGAAGGGGCGCACCACCTTTATCATAGCCCATCGCATCTCATCGGTGCGCAATGCGGACGAGATAATATTCCTAGAGAATGGTAAAATTGTCGAGAGGGGTACCCATGAAGAGCTGCTGGCTAAAAAGGGCAGGTATTATGAATTGTATAAGCAGCAGTACAAGGACTTTGAGGAATTTCAGCCCAAAAGGCAGGTGATGTGACAATGCTGAGGCAGAGGATAATTGAGGACGAGGCCCTCGAAAAGCCGTTTAATATGGAGCAGTTCAAGCGGCTGTTGAGCTATATGAGGCCTTATACAAGACAGATCATAATTACCTTTTTGCTGATGATCATAGCATCGGTATGCGGCCTTCTGGGACCGCTCATCCTTCAGATAGCCATTGACGATTATATGGTGCAGGGTAACTACCTGGGCTTGGGTTTCATCACGCTTATCTTTCTTGGGGTCAACTTCATAAGCATGGTATGCGTGCGCAAACGGGTCAGGATTATGGTGGTGGTTGGGCAGGAGGTTCTCTTCAAACTGAGACAGGACCTGTTCAACCACATACAAAAGCTGTCGTTTACCTTTTATGACAGCAGGCCGGCCGGT
>JAMNZI010000051.1 GCA_023622385.1 Bacillota bacterium
ATGCTTATCGTTTATCCATTCCTGCAGAGGTATTTTGTCGCTGGGATTATGCTGGGAGCGATAAAGGAGTAAGGGATATTTTAGGTTGTTTGCGTGCGCTGAAGCGAGGATTTTCCCGAATGAGGAATAATACAGGGTTCCCATAGAGAATGAGAAGATAGGAACCCTGTTTTTTAATTTTAACTGAAGAATATTGGGTTAATTACCAAACTAACTAAGCTGCCAATAGGAACCTTGGCAAAGCAAAGGAGATATTTGCCTGAGTTTTCCTATCTGACCCTTTATTAATGCGATGTCTTTACAAAATTTAGATATATAATTGAATTATTATATACTGGAAATGCTGAAATTATGATACAATTGATAATGGCTATCCAATTAGAATCAAGTAGGGGGTGAAGGCATGTACAATTTTCCTAAAGGTTTATATGTTGACGTCCGAATACAAGAGACATTTGAGACCAAAATCGGCTTTAAAAAGGATGTACTTCAAGAACAAAAGGTTCGTAGCAATAAAGGGGCTTTTATCAGGGTTTTCGATGGCAACCGGTGGTATTATAGTTCCTTAACCGATTTAAGCCGCGTCCAGGAATGTATAGACGCTCTGGCACGGATGGCCACGCCCAACGATAATATTATGGAGCATCCAATTGTTAAGGCTTTTGAAGTCAATCGTGACAGAATTATTCAGCATGAGAGCGATTCGGTTACTGATATCCCTGTAGCCGAGAAGCAGGCGTTGCTGGAAGAATATTTAAAGCTTCTGAATTATCCGGAAATTGTGCATCATACTTCTTATTATGTCGACAATAAAACCATTAAATCCATTTATTCGTCAAAGGGAACGGCGGTTACCTTTGATAAGCAGACGTGCGGCATTCGTTTCAATTTGGAGCTTGCCTACGGCGATAATAAAAACAACGATGTGGTTTCAAAAGCCGCCATACGTTTTGATCAGCTCAAAGGTCTGGAGGACTACTTTAAGGAGAGGATTGAAAAAGCTGTTGCTTTCGTAAGGGAAGCGGTTCCCGTAGAGCCGGGTATATATACGGTACTGTTGAGCCCTGAGGCCACAGGGGTGTTCACTCATGAGAGTTTCGGGCATAAAAGCGAATCGGATTTCATGGTGGGGGACGAAACCATGAAGGCGGAGTGGTCTCTCGGCAAGACCATTGGGCGGGATTTGCTGACCATAGTGGATGATGGGCTGGTGCTGGGTAATGGCTATACACCCTATGACGATGAGGGGACCAGGGGCAAAAAGACGTATATCGTGAAAAACGGCAAGCTTACAGGTAGGCTGCACAGCGCTATCACCAGTGCCGCTTTAGAAGAGCCTCTTACCGGGAATGCAAGGGCGGTCAACTTCGAATTCGAACCCATTGTCCGCATGACCACTACATACATTGAGAAGGGAGATCGTCCTGTCAAGGACATTATCGCTGAAATAGATAAAGGCATTTATGTGGAGACCATCAGACATGGCTCGGGCATGTCTACATTTACTATAGCGCCTTCCCGGGCATATAAAATTGAAAACGGAAAAATCACCACCCCGGTTAAGGTATCTGTTATAACCGGCAGCGTATTTGAGACCCTAGCAGAAGTTGATGCGGTCAGCCAAGAATTTGAGCTGCTGAGCTTCGTAGGGGGCGGCTGTGGCAAGATGGAGCAGTATCCTCTACCGGTGGGGTTTGGAGGCCCCTATACGCGGGTACGAAAGCTAAAAGTGCAATAAGGAAGACACCACATTTTTTGGGATTTAATGGTAACCATATGATGGTGGGAGGTATAGTTGATAGATGGAAAGGGAATTTATTACCATACATGAAAAGGAGACGGCGGTGAAGGTTCTAAATACCAGAGTCAACGCCGTGCGCATGAAGGATATCGTAAAAAAGGGCGTCAGGGTATACCAGGATGGCAAGATAGGAATCTCAGGCGCTATAGGCGAGGTTTCCGATGAAGTTCTTCTTGAAAATGCCGCGCAAAACTTGAGCGCCAACATTTCTTATCCCTATGAATTATCGGGAAATCTTAAAGACCACCGTGACTATGGAAAAAACAGGATGAGCGGTGATCAGCTGCTGGAATATGCGGAGGAAATACTTGAAAGGCTCAGAACTGAGTATCCCGATTTTGATTTCAATGAAAGCATACTGACCAAGGAGATAAGCTGGCAGATGAGAAATACCAAAGGATTAGACCTTGAATATAGGGACGCTTATATGCTCCTAGCGTTGATATTGAAGGAAAAGAAATCTGCTAACGTAATTGATGGTTTTTTAGAGTATTATGGCAGAAACTTTGACCTCCATAAGTTCTGGGCATTTAACAGTCAACTTCTTGAAGCCTATCGTCATAAGGTTCCCCTCCCTGAGGGAGATATCTTACCGGTGTTTACCTTTGAATTTCATGAACTGTCAAGCTTCTTATCACGTTCGCTGAACGGCGAGATATATGCGACCGGCGGTTCCATTTTCAGCAATAAATTGGGCCAGAAACTCTTTAACGAAAAAATCACCATTGAACAGAACATGTCTCCAATATACAGAGCCGAGCCCTTCTTTGATATGGAAGGCGTGGTATTAAAAGATGATCGTTATACTTTGATAGAAAATGGCAGGCTTGTCAATGTATATACCGACAAAAGGACGGCTGATGTTTACAAGTTGCCCCATACGGGAGCGGCATCGGGCGATTATGATGGCGTGCCTTCCCTTGCAAGGGCACCTATACGCTTTGCCGTTGATTCCCACGATATAAAAGCGGCGCTGGGCGGTAAAATGGGTATATTGGTTGCAGTGAGTTCAGGGGGAGACTTCACCGCCGATGGGAGCTTTGCAGCACCGGTACAGGTAGGTTTTCTATTTGACGGAGAGCATATCATAGGAAAGCTTCCGGAGTTTAGCATCCGTTCTCACCTGTATAAAATGCTTGGAGAAGATTATATCGGCACATTTGAAAATAAAGATTTTTATTTCGGAGACAGTGTGCAGTTCCAAGGATACTATATGACCGTTGTAAGATAGATGAGGATGTAATAAAATATTTTCTCTAATGATGTCCAATGTACAAAACACACAAAGGTTATCCGATACCTTTTTCCAAGTGGTTTTTTGTAATTTTATACAAATGAGGGAGAGAGAAGGTCCATCCGTTTAAATTTTAAAAGATTGGTGGCGATAATTTAGCTTGATTCCAGTCTGTTTGGTAATTTAATTCTAACTAGAGGGATGGGGGTGGCTCAACTCCTTTTTACACAATTATATGGACTTAACTTAAATTATTGGGCTGAGTAAGAAAGAAGCAAAACGCTTCTTTCTTACTCAACCTTTTCAAGCCTCTTGTTGTATCGATCAAGTGCGGCTGTATAAATTTCTATAACCCTGTCAATGTTCATGGATTTTATGTTGTTGACGTATTCATCGAATTTGTCCAAAGGTTCTTGCCCCATGATGAATTTGAGCATCATTTCATTTCTATAGGCTTCTACGTCACTCATGATTTTGGCGTATTCAGCACCTTCTTCTGCTGTCAGAGTAATAGGAGGCAGTACATAGTCAGCCGGTTGGTTATCCCATACGATGCGATACTTCTCCAAGTCTTCCATCCAACACCTGGGGACACTTCTGGTCACACTTTTTAAATAAGAACCATTATGGAGTCTGACCACATGGTTATATCTATCCCACTCCAGATAATTGTCTTTAGTTAAATATTCGACGTATTTTGGTCTTCCGAGCTCATCTATACCATTATAGCTCTTTCCTTCCACACCGAAGTTAAAGAGTTTAAGGCCTTCGTAGGTATAATGGTAGTCAAACCATTTGACGGCGACTTCGGGGTTTTTGCACTTAGATGTTATAACAGCATAGTTGTTTCTGCATATATTGTTCTTGTACCTCCAATGTATTTCACTGTTTTCGTCTTTCTTTGGATAGGGAGCTCCTGCAAATTCAATACCTACTGCTCTTCCTTTTAGTATCAATGCTGTTCCGTCCAGTAATTTTGCACCTACTTTCCCCGCTAAAACAAGGGCATCTATGCTCTTACCATCCCTGGTTGGGAAATCCCTGTCTATCAGCCCTTCCTCATACCATTTGTTTACTAATTGCAGATATTCTTTAAATCCTGGCTCTATTGGACCATACTTTACTTCACCGTTTTTTACAAAAAATCCTGGACCGATGTCAAAAGCGCTTACAAAAGCACCTGCTGAAGTGTCCATACCTACTGAGTTGTTCCATATCATGGGAATTTCAGCATTCATCTGTTCCTTGAATGCTTTCAGTGCAGTGTACCACTCGTCTATGGTATCGGGAATCTCCATGCCCAGCTGGTCCAGCCAATCCTTCCTTATGAAAGGTCCACACCACGGATTCTCCGCTTTTGGCTCTAATGATGTACCTGGAACTTCGCTTGAAATCATGCCAAACCCTAACAAGTTACCCTCGTCTGAGTATACTTGGTTTTTTAGTTCTTTATTGGACTCTATGACCTTTTTGAAATTGGGAGCGTATTTATCTACCAGTTCATTTAACCTGATGTATACCCCATCAGCAATGGCTTTGTCTATACCGCCTTTGTATCTTTCGCCTTGTTCTATTATGTCCGGTAGGTCACCCGAAGAGATCATGAGGTTGAAGTGCTCTGCCTCCTGGCCCTCCGGAGGATGAATGAATTCAATTTTCACGTTTGTCAATTTTTCAAGCTCTTGATAAACTTCATTTTGACTTAAGTCAGGTATAATTTCTTTGGCTGTTCCACCGAAGGGCACCCAATAGGTAAAGGTTATGGGCTTATCTACAATAGGAAGTGCAAAAGTTCCAGCTTCAGTACTTTCATCTTCTGTGGATTCATCACCGCTCGGTTTTTGCTCTTGATCTTCTGTTGAATCTTCTTCTACTGTGGTGGCGCCTTCGCTTGTTTTGTCGGAGGATGTTCCTGAGCATCCGCTGAACAAGCCTATTGTTAGAATTAGG
>JAMNZI010000198.1 GCA_023622385.1 Bacillota bacterium
CCTACTAGCCTTTTTGATGGCTGTTCCAGCTTGCCATCGGGAATTTTTGCGTAGACCTGCACTACTTCCGCACCGGATACCTTTCCGGTGTTAGTTACTACGGCCTTAATGTGCAGCCCCTCTGCCTGTGCCTCTATGCGGAACGTGGTATAAGAAAGGCCATAGCCGAATGGAAAGGCCACGGGTTTATTGAAGGTTTCAAAATAGCGATACCCTACATAGATATCCTCTTCATAAACCGTATTTACAAAGAAGGGAGGAGCAGGAGGTGAAGCTTCTTCATCGTTGGTTGCGTTGTGGAAATTGGCGCTAGCCGGAATGTCATAGTAATCGAGGCTCCAGGTATCGGGCAACTTGCCGGAGGGGTTGACGCGTCCGTCGAGGATCTCCACCAAAGCCCTTCCGCCCAGCATACCCGGATATCCGCACCAGATCAACGCATCGACCTTGTACTTCCAGGCAAAGCGCACATCTATGGGATAACCGGTATTCAGTATTACTATGGTGCGAGCATGTTTTTCGGTTGTCTCCCTGATCAGGTTCTCTTCTTGGTCCGTGAGGTAGAAGTCTCCCTTTGCAGGCCTGTTATCCACGTTTTCTGCGCTCATCCTGCTTATTACCACAATGGCGGTATCCGCATCCTCCTTCAGCTTAAACCGGCTGTACTCCTCTATGCCCCGCATTAGGTTAATATTATACCTGGGATTGATCCACCCGGCTCCGACGGTCCCCGTACGGAACAGCCTGGCCCCAATCAAATTTATCTCGCTATCGGGTGCGAGGGGTAATACTCCGCCCTCATTTTTAAGCAGCACAATGCCTTCCCTTGCAGCCCTTAACGCCACCTCATCGTGCTCCTCATAGGCCGGATCGGGCTGAAGTTTAGGAAGCGTCCTCACAACGATGTCCTGCGGCTGCATTTCAACCCCGTATACGTCCACAAAGCCCTCTACATGCAACACATACTTCTTACCATACTCGGTGAAGACATCGCGGACAGGTATCGCCAGAAATTGCATCTTATGATCGCCTCCAAATGAGGCAGACTTTATGAAACTTTTTGGCAATACCTTGCCCTCGCAAGTTACGCGTCCGTATATGCCTTCATTCATTTTCTTAGTAAACCTCAATACCAGACACCCTGAAAAGTTACGATCTAGCATGCATAGCTGGCCGTCTACATCATCGATGTTATATACCACTTCTTCCTGAACGTTGATTCGAGGAGGCATCTTTCGTATTTCCGAAAGATCAAAATCCACTTCACGTCCATTGGCAATATCCAGTACAGCGTCAATTATCTTTTTTTGAACGCCATCCATATGAGCTGCGATATCCTTAAGCTTCATGCCCTTAATAAAATCTAAAGTGGGCCCTAGTGCTATTTCAGACATGACCTTGTTGAGGAATTCAACCACCTTGGGCTCCGCCATAAGTTCCGCTAAGGTTGACTCCATGTTAAAACCTCTGTTATCCATATTTTCCACTCCTATTCGTGTTTAGATTTTATAGCTATGTCTGTGATCGAGCCCTCACTGCTGGCATGTACCTTAAAGTTCTCTGGTGCTCTTGCAACAACCAGTAACGTTTTACTTCCTTATTTCCAAGACCTGGCCTTCGGTTATGCCCACTGCATTGAAGGCATCCACCCTTACATAAACCGACTGCCCTTCATTCAACAAGGGCACCAATTCGTTTACTCGTAGGGCCAAATACCATATAGCTGTGATAGAGCTTATTTGGAGCATGTCCCCAAAGAACGTTGTACCCAACAACAGGGTTATCAGCATTCGATCCTTCCTCCGGATTCTTCCAAGACACTTCCATATCTAGATCCCCGTCTAGCCTAACCGTCACTTCCTCTACCTTCTTAGGTGGCTTACCCTCTCCCAATCCAAACACGCGAATTCCGGATACACAAGGCACTGCATTATAAGGCAATTCTTCTATGGTTAACTTCAAAAAGCGCACCCTAATTCCTTCTCCCCGTGCAATAAAATCATGGGCATAATCCGTCTGGGCCTTCCGTTTATCCTCAACGGTAAAATATTCATTTCCATCAATTGAACCCTTCAACAGCCACCTTGTATACCGTTGTCTTATTTGAAGATAAGCATGCATCTTCTGAAAAGTATTCAAAGTTCATGCTGCTTTTCTATTCTTCCGGATAAATTGGACTGCGCCTTATGGGAAGCCATTCATATATCGCTTTCCTTATATACAGATCCCAGAAGTCCCACTCGTGCCCATAACCTGGCACTTCTTCATAGAATACATCATAGCCCAGATCGCTTAAATAGCTCTTGGCCTTCCTTACACCTTCCAGCGCAAAATCCTTATCCCCACACGCAAAGAAAAATTTCGGCAACTGTTTCCCTTCATCTACGTTCTTTTTAGCAATGTAGTATATATCATTTTCACTACCAGGCAGCTTTGAAAGATCACCGAAAATATCGCTCATCTTTGGCATGGGTATCCTGCGCTTTGGCTTGGGCTGCCCCTCTTCGGCAGATGCTTCCTGGCTAGCTCTTGCAATGATATCCTCAACGGGGAAAGCAGCTCCTGAGAGGCATACGGCTGCTGAAAACATATCAGGCCGCTTTATCGCCAAGCTCATTGCCCCGTAAGCCCCCATGGATAATCCCGCCACAAAATTGTCCTCCCTCTTATCGGACAGCGGAAAAATCGTACGGCATACCTTCGGTATCTCTTCGCTTACATACGTGAAGTAAGCGCCTCCATGGGCCATGTCCGTGTAAAACGAGTTATTGCCCGCAGGCATGACAACTGCCAGCTTGTTGGCATCGGCGTAACGCACTACGGAGGTGAAATTCACCCAATCCGAGTCGTCACCCGCACCGCCATGCAGCAAATAAAGTGTCTGAAACTTCATGCCGGGAACATAAACTTCATCCCTGCCTGACATCAAGTCCGCAAAGCTAAAGGTGGGAATGATTATCGTCACATTCTGCTGCAGCCCCAACACCTGGGACAGAAAATTGAATTTAATTACCGCCATTCCTTAATTCCTCCTTTCCTTTTATGCTTCATACTTCACATTATCTCGCCGCGAAAATTCTCCGGATATCGTATACGATGGCGCTTCCCTTGTGTTCCGAACGGCGAACATATTCTATATGGGGCAAGTTGAATATCTCCTTAGGAAACGATGGCGAATAAACGTCCCTCTTGCCCTCAATTCCATCCATTACTCTCTGGTCGTTCTCTATAAAAGCATCGACATAGCTCTTATCTATGGGCGTGCCGTTATGCCCCGGGCAAATGAAATCAAATTCGTCAATCCTCTCCTTAAGTTTTTTCATATTTCGTTGATGCTGTTCGACTGTATGGCAGGGAGGAGCATCAGGGAACATCAGCAATACCTGTCCTGCTTCCAGCTCATCCCCTGTAAACAGAAGCCTGTATTCCCTATCCAGCAAAGCTATGCTACCAGGACTGTGAGCAGGAATCTCAATTACTTCTATTGTCCGCCCCCCTAAATCGAATACATGTCCTTCTCTGACCGTTTGGATCTCATAGTCCAGAGGATAATCGCCTGCCCCTTGGAAAACCCTCTTGGCATCCGCAACGGCATTAGGATGCATATACACCTCTTCAAACCATCCGTTCCCTCCGGTATGATCGAAATGGCCGTGCGTGTTGACAACCATCACCGGTAGAGAGGTGATGGTCTTTACATATTCCCTTAGGTTTAGTTTGCTCATACCTGTGTCTACCATCATAGCTTTTTCATTTCCAATGAGAAGGTAAGAATAAGATCCAACCCCCTCAATTACCCAGGTATTCTCCTTAATCTTTCTTGAGGTAAATGGCCTTTCGTACACTCCCATTTTCATTCTCCTTTCCAGTTCTTTATAATATTTAATAATTTAAGATATCAAGGATACACTTTAATTTTTTGTTAAATTTAATACTCCAGTCATAGATGCCTTTAACTATTGGCGCATTTTATACTAGACTTACTCCTTTAAAAAACCAATCATAACTCCTTCCACCAGATGCTATTGAATAGGCAGTAAACAAAACAATAGCTGCAACAACTACTTTGAATAGATGCAATATTTTAGAAAGTATATTCTAAGCTGTATGGTAGGGTCATAAACGCCGTGCTCATAACAATAAGATTAAATGCCGAAACTTCAGAAGGGATTATTAAATCAAGCATACGCTAATCAGTACGGTAAAAGAGACAAATAGCATTATTTCCCTAAAAAACATAGCCGCCCATATAAGCCATAAACACATCTACAGCAGATTGCATTGAAGTATGCCGCATAAATTTTGTTTAACCCTTACTTCGATTTTAAACCACCATAAGAGTACTGTATTGCATATTTGTTAGCTGTTTTGTATAATTGTTCTAACTTGAAGATACCCGTCCGAAGTGCCAACTCACCAATGCCGGTCAGTACTGACAAACCAAAGCCATGTTCAAAGGCCTTTTAATTTTCTCAATACTCTATCCCCTTTCTCGCCGGAACGCCTTTATCCATGTAATGCTTTACATTGCGCATCTCGGTTATAAGGTCTGCTCTATCGGCAATCTCACGGGGAACATTGCGCCCCGTCAATATGAGCTCCATACTTTTGGGCTTATTATCTATAAGTCGGCAAACCTCATCCACGCTTACCAGCCCGCCGTGTATGGCAGCCATAATCTCATCGAGTATCAGCACATCGCATGGGCACTCTCTCAACAGCTGCTCAAGCTGCTTCATTTCCTGCCGAGTCTTTTCCCCAAGCTGCTCTTTCTCCTCATCGGTAAGCTGCCAGAAAAACTTCTTGGTCTCAGCAAAGCGCATAATTGTAAATTGTGGCTCAAGCCTCTTTATCGCTTCCAGCTCCCCCGATTCAATACCTTTAAGGAACTGCACCATCACCACTTTAAGCCCCCTACCTACTGCCCTCAAGCCTTGCCCCAGCGCAGCAGTGGTCTTGCCCTTTCCATCTCCGGTATAAAC
>JAMNZI010000218.1 GCA_023622385.1 Bacillota bacterium
TGAAATAGACTTTGCATATATCTCATATGCCATTTTTAAAATGAGCAATGTACCCAATATAGCTGCTATCGGGTCAGCAGCAGCATAGCCCAGTCTGGCTGCACCAATCCCTATCAGCGTTATCATAGAGGTAAAAGCATCCGAACGATAGTGCCAAGCATTAGCTTTGAGTGCCGTGCTGTTTATCCTCTTGGCGGTAAAGATGGTATACTGAAAGAGCATTTCTTTGATGACTATTGTTAGGATGGCCGCACAAAGGGCGAGAATGCCGGGCTTTTCGACATTGCCTTTGATGAGGTGTTGTATGGCCTTCCACCCAATTGCCAGTCCCGCTGTCAGTAAAAATCCGGCAACGAATTTTGCTGCTATAGCCTCAGCCTTTTCATGACCATATGGATGTTCTTGATCTGCTGGCTTATTTGCTATTTTGAGTCCCAGCGCTACAATTGATGTCGTCAATATATCTGAAGCCGATTCAACGGCATCGGCAATCATGGCAGTGCTATGGGACATAAAACCTGCTGCCAGCTTTAGCAGCGTCAACAAAGCGTTTGTTATAATGCCTATCCTATTAGCTCTCTGGCCAGTATGGTATCGAGTATTTTCCATGTTTTGCCTCCTTAATTCTCAATTAAGAATAGAATTACTATATATATTATTTTATTTCATGGGAAAAAGCAACATAAAATACGTCAAAATCAACAAAAAATTATTTAAACAGCAAATAAAAGATAATATTCATCGTTATCAATTGATAATGATTATTAAATCTTTTTGCAAAAAGGGAGGAACAAGGTATGAAAATGTGATAAAATAATCTCTGTAAATTTAATATATTGTATATGTCCTATGATCTAAGTTGTGGCACAAATAAAGGATTATAAAATAATGCTGGGTTGCATAACATGGCATATGAAGAGATATTATGATGAAAGCGGGAGCGTAGGGAGCATGAGGCCATTGATAGGTATCACCTGCGATTATGATTTGGCAGCCGACAGGATTCAGGTGCATAGCGATTATTGTCAGGCCATATATGCAGCTGGAGGGCTGCCCGTGATGTTGCCGTATATTGATGTTGAGGATTTGTACTCTTTGGCTTCCAGGCTGGACGGTATCATGTTTACAGGAGGCGGAGATATAGACCCTCATTGTTTTGGCGAGTATCCCCATTATACTTTGGGGCAGGTAAATCCAGTTCGCGATGAGGCGGAGATAAGGCTTTGTGCCTGGGCTATGAAAAATGACAAGCCTGTGCTGGGCATATGCAGGGGGATTCAGGTAATGAACGTGGCCATGGGTGGAACGCTTTATCAGGATATAGCCGCTCAATTGAAGTGTGAAGTTACCATATGTCACAGCCAAACAGCGCCTGGATGGCATCCCATTCACGAGGTCAGGCTTGAAGCCGGTTCCAGGATAAGCTCTATAATGGGACAGCAGCATATACGGGTAAACAGCTTCCATCACCAGGCTGTGAGAGAAGTAGCTGCTCCTTTTTGTGCCACCGGACGAAGCGATGATGGTATCATTGAGGTTATCGAGTCTAGAGAGCATACCTTTGCGTTAGGGGTTCAGTGGCATCCTGAGCGGATGTATAGGCGTCACAAAAACATGTTGTTGCTATTTAAGGCTTTTGTTGAGGCGTGTAGCAGGAGCAAGCCATAGATAGGGCTTTAATGAGTGAAGGGAGTAGGTGGATATTATGGGTGAGTTTTTGCTCAGCATTGGCAGGGAGCTGAATGGTTGGATTGAAGGGGTTAAGCTACAAGACTTTCAGCATTTATTCTTTATTGCTTTGAAAATATTGGCTATATTGTTTTTAGCCAGTGTTATATATAGAATCGGCAAGGTTTTAATAGATAGATTTTTTAATGCACAGATTCAGATGAAAATTGGTGTGGATGCAAGAAAGGTAAATACTCTTCGGGCTTTGGTTCACAGCGTATTGAAATATACCGTATATTTTGTTACCGGCCTTACTGTTTTGGGACAATTTGTGGATACTACTTCCATTTTAGCTACGGCTGGCATAGGTGGGTTGGCCATAGGTTTTGGGGCTCAAAGTTTAGTAAAGGATGTGATCAGTGGGTTTTTTATATTGTTTGAGGATCAATATGCCGTAGGAGACTTTGTTACCATAGGCGATACCACAGGCACAGTAGAGGAGATAGGTTTGAGGATTACCAAGATACGTGGTTTTAAAGGGGATTTGACCATCATACCTAACGGGCAAGTACAAAAAGTAGTAAACTATACTAGGGGCAATGCGCTGGCTGTGGTCGACATAAGCGTGCCTTATGAGACCGATATTAATAAGGCAATTAAGCTTATAGAAGACGTTGCCCAAAAGTATGCTCAGGAAAATAAAAACATAGTTGAACAACCCCAAGTTTTGGGGATTATGGACATGGGGGATTCTCAGATAACCATTCGCGCGGTAGCCCGTACTTTGCCCTTGAAACATTGGGAAATAGAACGGGAATTAAAAAAGCGGATCAAAGAGGCCTTCGATGAAGAGGAAATAGGGGTACCTTATCCCCGCAGGGTTATAATTCAGTCTGAAAAGGAGGAGAAACAGTGATGCCAAATCAGTATTCGATAGGTGATGTCGTACAGACGCGCAAGCAACACCCATGTGGAAATGACCAATGGGAAATAATAAGGGTGGGAGCAGATTTCAAGATAAAATGCTTAAAGTGCGGTAGGATAGTCATGATGGATAGAGAAAAGTTTGAAAAGAGAGTAAAAAAGCTTATAAAGAAGGAAGGGGAATAAAAAAGTGTCACTTTTTGGGAGCCCCTTCTTTTGATACATTGTAGACTTGAGAATAATAAAGCTCAATCAGCCTGTCCAGCTTTTGGCTGTACTTGATTACCGGTTCGCTGCACAGCTCTTGATTTTTCAATATTATATCGTGCAGTTCTTGACGTAGCGCATTTATCTCTGTTACTAACTTCATACAACCCAATTATAGCTTAAAAATATCGCGAGGTCAAGATATTTATCACCATTATTAACAAAATTTTAGCAAAGATTTAATATAATTCTTGTCCATTAAGCGACATAATGTGCGCTATATAGGATTATAAAGTTTAGGCGATAAAAATTAGTTTTATAAAAGCAGAGGCCGGTTATACTTAAATATAAATTTAAAGGCATTTTAAAATGAGGAGCCCATGGAGGTGAAAACCTGTGGAGTGTTTATTAGTCATATTTGGTGGTACGGGTGATTTGGCTCATCGAAAACTGTATCCTGCGGTTTACAATCTCTTTTTGTCACAGCAGCTGTCTAAGCATTTTGCCGTGGTTTCGGTGGGACGCAGGGATAAGACCGATGAAGAGTTCAGGCGTGATGCCGTTGAAGCGATAAAGAAGTTCTCAAGGCCCAATAGCGGTACTGATGAAGATTTGAGTACAGTTGTATCTAACTTTTACTATTATAAATTGGATATAAATGATTCCTGCGGATATATTGGTTTGAAAGAATATCTGTCCAGGCTGGATGAACGTTATGGAACGCGGGGCAACAGGGTATATTATTTGGCGGTAGCGCCCGAGCATTTTAAAACAATAACTCAGCACCTCAAGTTTGCTGGTATGGTATTAAACGACGGGTTGAGTTGGCAGAGGCTGATTATAGAAAAGCCCTTTGGCAGCGATTTAAGTTCAGCAATATCCTTAAACGATGTCATAACCAGCGTGTTTAGCGAAAGGCACGTATACAGAATAGATCATTATCTAGGGAAGGAAATGCTTCAAAACATAATGGCCATACGCTTTGCCAATGCCCTCTTTGAACCATTGTGGAATAACAAATATATAGATCACGTTCAGATTATATCCAGTGAAACGATGGGGGTTGAGAACAGAGGGCCTTATTATGAAAAGGCAGGGGCACTGAGGGATATGATACAAAATCACATGCTCCAGCTTTTGATGTTAACTGCCATGGAACCTCCTGCAAAGCTGGATACCGAGTCCATAAGGGATGAAAAGGTCAAGGTGCTAAAGTCGCTGTCCGAAATGACCCCTGCTAAGGTGCGGAGGGATGTGGTAAGGGGACAGTATAGTAGAGGCTATATAGATGGAAAGCCCGTCGTAGCATATCGGGAGGAAAGCAGGGTATCCTCCTTATCCAATACCGAAACCTTTGTGGCCATGAAGGTGGAAATTGAAAACTTCAGATGGGGTGGGGTCCCGTTTTACTTGCTAACTGGTAAGAGATTGCCCGAGAAGTTTACTGAGATAGTGATACAATTCATATCCTTGCCCGAGGTGCTGTATTTTAAAGAACTAAAGGGGCTAAAACCCAACACTCTTTTGATACGAATCCAACCCCGCGAGGGGGTGGAGTTGTATTTCAATGCTAAAAAACCCGGGGTCAAGAATGAGATAATACAGGTGGGAATGGATTTTTGTCAGAACTGTGCCGTTGATGCCGTGTCTCCCGATGCTTATGAGCGGCTTTTACTGGATGCCATGAAAGGCGATTCCGCTCTTTTTACGCGCTGGGATGAGGTGGAATACGCCTGGCGCTTTGTGGATAACATAGCCAAGGTGTGGGCAGAAGAGGAGCCCGATTTTCCCAACTATCCGGCTGGAACATGGGGGCCTCCGGCAGCCAGGATGCTCATAGAAAGGGACGGGAGAAAGTGGAAGATGATGGGGTAGAACTTTGCAAGCAAGCGTCATTTGAAATTTGCGTAATATGCTAATATAATAAAATTACGATGCAAAATTTATTTTTTAAATTAAAAGGGAGGGGGACAAATCATGGATATGTCTAAATCAGAGAGGGAAGAGCTTTTAAAGCTATTTGAAGGGCTTCGCGTGGCTGATGTACGGGATGGAATGGATTGGAATATGATGCATGGCTATGGCAGCATGTCCTATGAGATTAGACCGTTGTTTAGAACGAGAGTAATAGGAATCGCTAGGACGGTGCGATATTTACCCTATGAAGGTTCAATTCCTAAAATGAGTCCTGAGGAATATACTGAATGGGTAAGCTGGTATTATAACAATGTTTGCACGTATCCGTGGATAGAAGATATCCAGCCGGGTGATTTTATAGTTATTGATCAAAGTGGAGTAAATGCCGGCCTTATGGGTTCTCACAATTCTCTAGAAGGTTTTAGAAGAGGAGCCCGCGGTTACGTGATAGAAGGTGGTGTACGAGACACAGACGAGCTGATTTTGCAAAGGATTCCTGTATGGTCTAGATTTGTATCCCAGGCAATGGTACAGGGTAGGTTGCGCTATGATGCTAAGGATATTCCCGTATCGGTGGGCGGTGTAATTGTGCACCCCGGCGATGTGATTGTAGCTGATGGAGATGGAGTAATAGTAGTTCCTAGAAACATGGCTTATGAAGTAGCTAAGTATGCAAGACGTGAGCTGAATAATGATAAGATTCAAAGAAGGAAATTATATGAAGCCCTGGGTTGGGAGCTGGATGATACTGTCAAATAGGTGAAGGGAGATGCCGTCTATGGAGTATTTTTCAACAAATGAAATTGGCAGAGTTTTTATATTAAGGTTAGACCAAGGAGATATGGTGCTTGAAAGCATAAATGAGCTGATCGTCAAGGAAAGGATTAAAGATGCGGTGGTGGTATCTGGCATAGGAACGCTAGATAGATGCACATTGCATATGGTCATGACAACCGGTTATCCGCCGGTTGAACATTTTGAACGATGGGAAGATAAACCGCTTGAGCTGGCCTCGATAGACGGAATAATAGCCGATGGGAAACCCCATTTGCATGCTGTGGTATCAGATCATGAAAAAGCATATGCGGGGCATCTTGAAAACGGCTGTAGGGTTTTATATCTAGCGGAAATAGTTATAGTTGAGGTAAAATCTCTGGATCTCATAAGAGTACCTAATGATAAAAATATATTAAAGCTTGTAAGCCGCAAGTATTAGTAGCTATGAGGTCAGGCTATAAGCAATAGATAGTTATTGTTCAATAAAACATGAAATGTTAGGTTTTTTATCTCCATTGATAAATGAAGAAAAGCATGAAGAAAACCTTAAAAAAGAGGTTGGGCAACCAACCTCTTTTTTAAGGTTTTGACTTTTGTGTTTATTCTTGCGAATTAATTATTTTAAATTCTTTAAGCATGTGGTAGAATCTTGCCCCATGGCCTTCTGCTGCCTCTAAGAAATATTGTTGCTTTATTACAAAGGTTCCTCCGTGTTTATCATCTACAAGGTAATACTTAACTATGGTGGAGTCTGGCTTTAAACCGCTGCGGGCATGCAATGATATCGATTCAATGGGGTCATTGACGACGCCATAGTTCTCCACGGTTTCAAAAGAAGATTTAAGCTCAGTTTCCAGCTGTGCAGCCATCCTCTGAGGAGATTTATTGGCTACTCGCTGAATTTCCATATATACTTCTGGCAAATTGTTGTCTGGCTTAAATTTGGGGACAATTCTGTCCTTCCCATCTTCTTTTACTACTTGGTACATCTCTTCGTCAATGTATATAACGTATCCGGGTCCTTCGTTGAGGTTTACCTTGGTATCCTCTTTTTGCCCTTCAATATCCTGGACTATGACCTTTTCCGGGACAAGTATTTCCTTGATTTTGGCAACTGCAGCCCTACCTGCATTGGTAGAGGTAAAAAATACTATACCTAGAGCTGCTACTGTCAGGGTCAGGGCAGTGAACATGGATCTGACCTTACTCCTTTTTATCGTTCTTACCTCCTTTTGGCTTTCATAATATTCAAGTTGGGATTCAATACCTTTCCATATATCATTTTTAAGGTTTACCGATGTATCGGTGGCTTTCAAGAGAGCGTTTTTTATCTCTTGGTCAAAAATTTTTTCCTCCATTTTTTCCCCTCCCTTCCTTCATTTTTAATAAAGTCTGTTTAAGCTTCTCACGCCCTTTAAAAAGCCTTGATTTTACTGTGTTTATATTTACATCCAAAATCTCGGCAATTTCTTTCTCCGAAAAGCTATTGAGATATTTTAGTATAATCGGTATTCTGTTTATTTCGCTAAGTCCCTGTATTGCAGCATACAGTTCTTCGTATTCCTCGAATTTGTAATCGTCTATCTGTGATCCCATGGAATGATCATCTAAATACTGGTCTATAGGTATTACCTTTGATCTGCGCTTCATGATCCGGTTACATTCGTTCACCAGTATTCTGTAAAACCAGGGTTTAAAGGGTTTTTCTTCATCGTAAAACATGATGTTTCGACAAACCCTTATAAAGGCTTCCTGAACGGCATCGGATGCATCGGCATTGTTCTTAGTGATGGCAAATGCCGTACGTATGGCATATTCTGCATACTCATTGTACAGCTGTTCAAAAGCCCGTTTATCACCTTCTTTAACCCTGGCAATCACATCCTTTTCCACTTGTACACCTCCTTTTTGGTCTTTCTATATAAGATACCCTTTTAAAGAGAGAAAAGTTTTCGGAATTGTGACATTTTGTTTTCCTACATATAAAAGTTTATAGGTAAAATACCTGTATTCTGATTTGAAGGGATTTCGACGTGACATTATATACATAAACGGGTTCTGATAAAAAAGTAGTTGACAAGGCAAACTCATATATGTTAACCTATAACGGCCGTCGGTCAAAAGAACCGACGGCATCAAAGGGAAGCGTAATGCGCAATAAAAGAAATAAAAAAGGGTATTGACAAAGCGGATATGATTTGATAGTATAGAGTTTGCCGCTTGAAAAGCGGCGGGGAATTGGTCCTTGAAAACTGAACAGTGGTAGATGTGCCAGGTCAATTCCGGAGAGTGGGGCCTTA
>JAMNZI010000146.1 GCA_023622385.1 Bacillota bacterium
CCGCTAATCATCGAGTGGGCAGCATCAGAACAAAGCCCGGTATCCGAATTGCTGGTCGTAAAACTTCAGAAGAATCCTGACCTAGAAAAAGTCGGTATAAAGATCAACCAGACTGTGATGACCTTCTCAGAGCTGTTGAACTACCTGTACCGCGATGCTACGCAGGATCCCAAATATGGAGAACCCACGTACAATATGTTCAACCTGGCGACCGGCTTTACTCCAATGTATGACCTTTCGAACCAGTACACGATCGATCCTGAGCTTTATGCACAAGGTACCAACGAGAACTATATAAAGGACGAAAACCTGGCAAAGTTGGCTCAGGAAATGGTAAAGGTAGATCCTAAGGATAGAGAACTCTTCAAGAAGAAGTTCGTAGAGTTTATCGTAAGATGGAATGAACTATTACCGGATCTGCCGCTTTACTCCAATATCTACCATGACTTCTTCAACGCTAAGTTGAAGAACTATAAAAACAACGACCTCATACAGCTAGTTGACGCTATACTGTATGCGTATGTAGAGGAATAATGAAGCCGAGGGGTATTCTGGTTAGGTCATAAAAGGTCATACAAGCTCTTATAGAAGAAATAGGGTATTTCAAAATACCCTATTTCTTCTATGAACTTTTTTATGAACTTTTTACCAATTGTACAGGGTTTTAGACTATCTTTAAAACTAACTAAAAATAGCGGAGAGGGTATGTTATGGGAAAATATATACTAAAAAGAATTATCTATATGATATTCGTTTTTTTTGTTATGTCCTTTGTTCTGTTCTTTTTATACAACATGATTCCGGGCGATCCTGCCCGTGCTCAGTTGGAACCTTTAAAAAACAAGCTAAAACCGGAAGAATACCAGTACAGATATGAGCAGTTAAGGAAAACCATGGGCCTCGATGATCCATTAATGGTGCGCTAAGCCCCTCTTAAGAACACGGTATTCATAAATATATTTGCCATATCTCTGGCTCTGGGCATAACCATACCGCTGGGTATTTACTGTGCAGTTAAGAGAAACTCGGTCTTTGATAAAACAGTACAAGTATTGACCATCGTAGGCTACAGCATCCCGGTATTCATCATCGTGTTGTTGTTCATCTATGTATTTGCCGTTATTCTAAGATGGTTCCCAGTAAGCGGTATGAGCACTCCCAACTTCAGTGGGACGCCCTTCCAGGCATTTTTGGATAGGTTGTACCATTTAGCATTACCGCTAATGGTGCTAACGGCGGGATCCCTGGGCGGAATGACGAGGTATGTACGGGCAGCCATGATTGACGCCCTGCATATGGACTATATAAAAACAGCAAGGGCCAAAGGATTAAAGGAAAAGGTGGTCATCTATTCCCATGCCTGGCGGAATGCCCTTTTGCCCGTTATTACGCTAATCATAGGATGGCTCATGAGCGTCTTTTCGGGTTCACTGGTGGTGGAAAGGATGTTCAACCTGCACGGCATGGGCAAATTCTATATTGACGCCCTGTCAAATCAGGATTATAATGTGGCTTTGGCTATACAGATGTTTTATATAGTGATAGCCCTAATCGGCAATCTAATAACCGATCTGAGCTATGGACTAGTAGATCCACGCGTCAGAGTAAATCGATAATAGGAGGTAAAAAACATGAACGCAAATAAAAATTCCAACAACAAAAAACCCAGCTTCCTATACCTCCTATTTACAAGGTTGTTTGGAGGGAAAAAGCAGCTTTCTCTGTTGGAAGAGGAGCAGATGGAAAGTCCTTTTCGCATTGTTATAAATAATTTTAGAGATAATAAGGTTGCTATGACGGGATTAATAGTGTTTATCCTCATTTTCATCTTTGTTATGGTTGGACCTTATTTCTTCCCTATTGATCTATCCTTCGCTGAAACCAGCCAACAAAATGTGCCACCTGGCTTTGATTTGATGAAGGTACCTAAAGAATTGCGTGGAAAGATACAGCAAATATCTATAGGGCCAACCTTTAGCGTGGGCATATCCACAGATGGAAAGATTTATGTCTGGGGTAAAACAAAGGTTACCAAAGCAATTGATGTAAAGAATATGCCCAAGAATATGGGAAAAATTGTAAAAGTAGCAGCAGGGTATGATCATATACTTGCTATGAATGATAAAGGTCAGCTGTTCGCATGGGGTAGCAATAGAAACGGACAAGCCAACATCCCACCTGAAGTGGCAAAGCTGGATAACATAGTTGACATTAAAGCAGGATATCAATGCTCCATGGTTCTAACTGCGGATGGATATACCTATTTTTTTGGTAACTCCATGAACAACGACTATAACCCCAACCATAAATATCAGGGCCAGATTGCCCAAATAGAGCTCACCTCTGATGCCGTTGTGGGATTGACTTTTGATGGACAGGTCGTCTATCTGGGGTATCAACAGAACAGCTATTCCAATATCCCCGAAAACATGGGTAAAGTGGTGGATATCGCTACAACAGCATCCACCATTGCTGCTGTGAACGAAGAAGGGCGCGTATTTGTATGGGGTAACGTAACCAAAGGCGAAAGCGATGTACCCCATACCGAAAGTAAGATAGTAGACATACATGGAGGGAGATATCATTATTCGGCCATAACGGAAGATGGAAAGGTTGTGGCATGGGGCGCAAATTACTATAAACAGGCCTCTGTCCCCAAAAAACTTCAACAATTAGAGGTAACAAAGCTGTTTACGGGTTATTATCAGAATTATGCAATCACTAAAGACGGAAAGCTTATAACCTGGGGCCTTAAAGGCTATCCACTGGGAACCGATGATTTAGGTAGGGATATCCTAACAAGGCTTATAAACGGCGGCCGCATGTCCATGACGGTAGGAGCCATTGCAGTCATCATTTCAACAATAATAGGCGTCATTATAGGCAGTATATCGGGTTATTTCGGCGGTAGGACAGACATAATACTACAGCGCGTCACCGAGATGATATCATCCTTGCCCTTTTTACCCTTTGTTATGATCTTATCGGCTTTGATTGGCAATTCAATGACTACCAATCAAAAGATCGTGCTGATTATGGTCATACTGGGATTGCTTTCCTGGCCAGGCTTATCAAGGCTGGTACGCGCTCAGGTGCTTTCGGTTCGCGAGCAGGAATATGTAACTGCCGCTAAGGCAGTCGGAGTAAAGCAGATAAACATCGTGTTTAAACATATATTGCCCAACGTAATTTCGGTCATACTGGTATCGGCAACTTTGGACTTTGCTACCTGTATGCTGATCGAAGCGACTCTATCGTTTTTAGGATTTGGAGTGCCGGCACCGTATCCTACGTGGGGAAATATGTTGTATGGATCCAATAACAGCACCGTGATTCAAAATTACTGGTGGAGATGGGTATTTCCTTCCATAATACTGGGCATATGCGTAATATGCATCAACGTAATAGGCGATGGTCTACGCGATGCAATTGACCCAAGAACTCAAGAACGGTAGGGGGAATAATTAAATGGCGTTATTGGAAGTGAAAAATCTATATACTTTTTTCAAAACCAAGAGAGGGATTATCCGGGCAGTAAACGGTGTTTCCTACTCGGTGGAGCAAGGCAAAACACTAGGCATTGTAGGTGAAAGCGGTAGCGGTAAAAGCGTTTCGGCAATGAGCATTATTAAGCTGCTGGATAGTAACGGGTATATCCACAGCGGAGAGATCATCTTCAATGGTAGAAACCTAGTGGATGTTCCCCTTCATGAGATGACCAAAATAAGGGGAAATGAGATATCGGCGATATTTCAGGAGCCAATGACATCCCTCAATCCCGTTTTTACAATAGAGAAACAGGTAGCCGAACCGTTTATCATCCATCAGGGGCTTAGCAAAAAAGAAGCTGCTAAAAAAGTTGTGGAAATGCTAGCGCTGGTAAGAATTCCAAACCCCGAGAGGGTTGCTAAACAATACCCCCATCAGCTATCGGGCGGAATGAGGCAAAGGGTCATGATTGCGATGGCCCTTGCATGTAGGCCTAAACTATTAATTGCTGATGAGCCTACTACTGCTCTGGATGTTACCATTCAGGCACAAATCCTAAAACTGATGAATGATTTAAAGGCCGAGATCGGTACTTCCATCATATTTATCACCCACGATTTAGGGGTCATTAGCGAGATGGCAGATGACGTAGTTGTCATGTACTGTGGAGAAGTGGTAGAAAAAGCCCCTGTCAGAACCTTATTCGGGAAGGATACCCTGTACTCTCATCCCTACACAGAAGGGTTGATGTCTTCTATACCTAGACTTGACACACCCGTAGGGGTTCGCCTGGAACCCATACCTGGTTCGGTACCGCATCCTCTTCATCTGCCTGAAGGCTGTAAATTTGCACCGAGATGTAAATACGCAACCGATAAATGCCACGCACAAGAGCCGGAGCTGGTCGAAGTTTCGCCAGGCCATCAGATTCGCTGCTTCTATCCGAGAAAAGGGGTGAGATCCAGTGGTCAATAAGGAGAAAAAGGTATTAATTAGGATACAGCACCTAAAGCAGTATTTCCCGCTTAAGAAATCCAGCATCTTTTCCAGAGAACAACTATATGTAAGAGCAAACGATGATATATCATTGGAGATTTATGAGGGCGAAACCCTGGGTCTGGTGGGTGAAAGCGGATGCGGTAAATCTACCCTAGGTCGTACCATATTACAGCTGTATGAGCAGACTGCAGGCCGTATCATATATTACGGACGCAAAGTGGACGATATAGCTCCTAAATATGTGTTAAACCTCCTGAGAAATCTACCAAAAGAGTACAGCAGGCTAAAGAGGTTAGAAGAAGAACAAGAAAGAATGAAGAAAGAATATATGTCACTCCCAGAAGGCGACAAAAAGCAAAAAGCTCTGGAAAAACTTCAAAACAAAGAAAGAGAAGCAGAAGACCTATTTCTCGATATCGTTCAGTTAATTGGCGGATTGATTGTAGCTGACGATTTAAAAGCAGTATCGGCTACCCTGCTGGAAGAATACAAAAAGAGGTTTGAAATTAGTTACTTAAAAAATAAAATAGAGGATTACGAGGCAAAGCTTAGAGAGAAAAAATCTACGCTAAGTACAAAAGGAAAGAGCCAAGCTGAAATTGAACAGGCCACTAAAAAGCTGGTAAAACAAATAGAAAGTAAAAGGGAACTCCTTAAAGCCAAGGAAAAGGAGCTAGAGGAAATACAACAGCGGGTGGAAAAGTTGAGGGCGCAGTATAGATCCAACCCAGACTTTGAAAAGTACGAATCTTACAGGGACGATGGTATCAACCTAGCCAAGTTGACTGAAAGCGAGATGAGATTGCTGCGGAAAGACCTCCAGCTAATATTCCAGGATCCATATTCGTCCCTTAATCCACGAATGACAGTAGGCCAAATTATAGCTGAAGGCCTGCTGGCGCATAATATGTTTAAGAAAAGGGACAAGGCTTTACAGGATTATGTACTGGAAACCATGGATAAATGCGGGTTGGCGCCCTATTTCCTGCACCGTTACCCCCACCAGTTTTCTGGCGGTCAACGGCAGCGCATAGGCATCGCCCGTTCCATAGCTTTGAAGCCCAAGTTTATAGTATGCGACGAAGCGGTATCCGCCTTAGACGTATCCATCCAATCACAGATCATAAATCTGTTGCTAGACCTAAAAGAGCAGGAGAATTTGGGTAATGTATCTGGGCAATATAGTGGAACTGGCTGATACGCAGGAGCTTTTCTCCCGCCCAATGCATCCGTATACCGAGGCCCTTTTATCAGCCATTCCAACTACCGACATAGATGCTAAAAGAAAAATAATTATTCTGGAGGGGGATATCCCCAGTCCTATTAACCCTCCTTCGGGATGCAAGTTCCACACAAGATGCAAATATTGCACTGATATCTGCAAAAAAGAGGTACCACAGCTAGAGGAAGTCACCCCGGGGCACTTTGTGGCCTGCCATCATAAGCTCAATATAAAAGAGTGACTTCGAAAGGTTTGATGGAAACATGATGATATTCCATGGCAAGTTCAATCGGGCTATGGAGTGGTTAAAACGCCAAAACAAAGGACGAAAGCAAAGCTTCGAGGAAGAAGACCTTAAGCTGGACAAAATGGATATATTAGCTTTAATGATTTCGGCTCTCTTAGTCTTCGGTCCCATCATCCTGTTTTTGATCGCAATTGCTATCCTTATATCCATCATATAATATAGTTGAATAGTTAAAAAGCTGCGTAATCGCAGCTTTTTAACTATTATTTATCATTTAAGCACCGCACCGGTGCTGGCCGATGTGACCAATCTTGCATACCTGCCTAAGTAGCCATGCTTTACCTTGGGCTCGGGCGCCTTCCAGTTGGCCAATCGTTCCTTGAGCTCCTGCTCGCTTATCTTTATATCCAGCCTACCTTCGGGAATGTTGATGCATATGATGTCGCCTTCTTTCACCACTGCAATGGGTCCGCCTTCCATCGCCTCGGGGGATATATGTCCTATGGATGCACCACGGGTTGCACCCGAAAAGCGGCCATCGGTAAGAAGAGCCACATCCTTATCAAGCCCCATGCCCGCAATAGCAGATGTGGGTGACAGCATTTCCTTCATTCCAGGTCCTCCCTTTGGCCCTTCATATCGGATGACAACCACATCGCCTTTTTTGATCCTGCCACCCAGTATGGCTTCAAAGGCTTCCTCCTCCGAATCGAAAACCCTGGCCGGCCCCTCGTGAACCATCATCTCGGGAGCAACGGCAGATCTCTT
>JAMNZI010000037.1 GCA_023622385.1 Bacillota bacterium
GTACGCTCTCGAAAAATCCAAGAGCTTTATTTTTATATATTTCTGGGTTCAGCTTTTTAGTTTCACCCCTACTTTTTACGCAATTTTTATATCCAAATTTCCAATCTTCATCCCTGCACTTTACTTATCTTTTCCTCTATTGCCTTATATTACAGCTTCACTTTTTATCCTTTTTCCCCCAAAATAGTTTCATGTTCACTAATTCTATTTCGTTTGGGGGTTTTTACATGTTACGAAACTGGCAATCTCATTCTGATTATCAAAAACATCTTTTACAACGATTATCTGTCCATGCTCAAAAAGAAAGAAGCAGGCTCATCCTCCTCGATAAAGCTATCTCTAAGCTCTATCTCCTCAACCTGGATAACCTGCTTCCCATAGTAAAACCCTTATACCCTAACTCAGGCCGCCCAGCTAAAAATCAGCAGGGCATAATACGTTCTTTAGTATTAATGCCTGAGCTACATGTATATTCTATCACAAATTGGGCTAAAAGGGTACAAAAAGATGACCTCCTATTCGATATTGGCGCCTATGGCTTTCTTCTCATAAAAAATACTTGGGCAGAAAGCGGAATTTACGTCCCTTCATCCCTAAACCAAATAAAAGGTTTAAGCCTAACCAAAAACTACCCAATAAACATACAGGTATCGTAAAGAAATTAGTCGACCGTACTGTAAAATGCAAACTCCCTGATTTTAGACCTGAAAAAATCTTAGAGCAGTTCCTCGCTCGTTGCCTGGTCGATACTTCCGCCAAAATGGGGCTATTAGGTGATATCTCAAAATTATCCGTCGCTTTCGATGGTTCACCTTATAAATCTGGAGCAAACCATTACGGAGTTAAAGTCTGTGATTGCCGCTCTAAAGGTATCTACAACTGTACCTGTAAAAGGCGTTTCTCAGACCCTGATGCAACCTGGGGCTGGGATAGCTATCGCAATCAGTGGTTCTATGGAAGTACTCTCTTTACTGTTACCGCTTCTGATAGTCCCTACGACCTCCCCATATACATGAGAATAGTTCAAGCCAACCGCCACGACAGTGTTACTACCATCTTTGCTTTGAGAGACATCCATTCTCTTTATCATAACTTAAACTTTAAATATTTTATTGCTGATGGTGCTATGGATAATTATCCTACCTACTATTTATTAAAGCACTATCACATTATCCCTTTCATAGCACTGGATTCTCGTACAAAAGTAAAATTTAACTACCCCCACCCTCACATCCTTTGTTTCGATAACAAAGGAAGGCCTATATGTCCTGGTGGTATACCTTATCAAAACTGGGGTTACAGTAAACCTAAAGGAATTATGTCATGGTCAAAAACCACCTCAGGACTGTATGTGTTCTGACAGCCCATACGGTAAAGTCGTCTATATAAAACCCGACCATGACCCTAGAATGTTTACGCCTGTTCCCCGTCATACCAAGGCTTTTAACGATAAATTCAAAACCAGGACATCGGTGGAACGAACTCATAAAAGATTATTTATCGATTATTCTATTGAGAATGCACGTTCCAGAAGCAATATGATGAGGTTCGCTATGGCTACCTTTGCAGCAGTTAATATCCATCTTGATGCATGGGTGAAACATACAAACTTTAGTTTTGTAGATACCTTTATCAAAGCGGCGTAGATAAGCTTTGTTCAGTAATTCATATAGT
This sequence comes from Bacillota bacterium, assembly GCA_023622385.1. Classification (GTDB taxonomy): domain Bacteria; phylum Bacillota; class Clostridia; order Caldicoprobacterales; family Caldicoprobacteraceae; genus Caldicoprobacter. The sequence continues at coordinate 1,675 of JAMNZI010000037.1, forward strand.
TTTAGAAGCTTTAAAAAATTGTGTTTTTAAGGCTTAGGTTGTTATACCCTTTTTTCGGTTATCCATGTTAATATAACCCATTTTCAAAAGCTTCGTCACTATTTCCAGCTACTTTTCGAGAGTGTTCTACTAATATAATTTTATTTAAAGTTATACTCTTTTACAATTCGCCAAAATGTTCCCTTACCTCATTGCCTCATATATACCTGTAATGCCCCTCCGGTTTAAGGTCAGGAAGATCAAGCCTTCGTTCCAACACCAAATAGTTCCTTATATCATAGCAAAGGTCGCACTCCCCTGCATACTCGGCTTGAGGATTAAACCCATACTCTTTCATGGCCAGCTCGACAAGCCCTTTTACGCCCGCAGTCTCCAAAGCGTAAAAGACGCGATACCGGCCGGGATCGGCACCTCTTGCCAGTTCCTTCAAGGGTACCGAAAGGCCCGGACAGGACTGCGGAACGAAGTTGCCGTATAGGTCAACGTGGAAATGGTAAACGCCCGAAAGCAACCTACATGGCTTTGACTGCTTTAATACCTGCTCCAATGGCTGCTTCTTCATCATGGGTTTATAGGTCTTGAATGCCCGCCCCTTCAAATTGAGCCCGTATCTTTTAGCAAGCTGTAGCGGATACTCCCGCCCAAAAAGTCGGGCATATTCATCAAGGGAGTGGGGCCTTCTATCATCCATTGCGTCTATATCGGACCAAAAATCCATAAGCCAGGGAAATACCTCTATCTCCGCCCTTGAACACGCCGCCATAAGCGCTTTTACCTTCCAAAAAGGTATATACTCGTTGTGATATGGGTCTATGGATATGAGCAGCGTATGCGCTCCGTATTTCTTAAGGTCTTTAAGTATGGCATGGGCCGAGGCTTCATCTTTATACCACGATGCATTGGTCTCGATATACTCTATATGTACTCCGTTCTTCTTGGCAGCCTCAAGTACGGCAAGAATTTTATCCGGCTTAAGAAGGGGCTCACCTCCGCCGATATGAACCGAGCCACAGCCCAAACCCTTCAATATGGAGAATATCTCATCAGCCATGGACGGCGTCATGTAATCGTCCGGCCATTGTGGTGAGCTGGAATAACAGCAATGCTTGCACTTTGATGAACACTTGTAGTTTGTGATTATTCCTCCCGAAATCAGATAGCCAATCTTTAGCACAACCAAACCTCCTATTTTATATTGGCAGACCTATAGTTTTTTCTTTATTATACCATATTAATACAAAGTGATTTACCAAAATAAAATAAAAATAGCGACATTATTTGCTCGGCACTTGATTTTATGACGTTTTTATTACAACTATTAAGACCATTTTAAATGTAATTAAATTTTGAGAAAAATGACACAAAATGTTTTTTTGCGGAGTTATAATGAATTATATATTGTTTGATTGGTGAAATGTAAAGGGGGGCAATCTGTGAACGGGGGCTGCGCCAAAAGGTATTTTTTATCGACAATCAAGCTATTGTGCATTTTGTCGATGTTAAATTTTTCTCTGTTGTTCGGCTATACAGATACGGCCATCGCCATTGGATCTTCTTCACCAAAGTCAAAACATGAACCACCGCGTATAGACCTTTCTCGGAATTTAGCTCAAAAATTAGAGCCCGCTTTTAACAATACTAAAACAATCATTATACCCATCTCCCATGTAACTGTACATAATATAATCAACAGCAGTAATATAGGATTACCCGGTAATATCAATGCTGAAGAATTGAGAAAAAACGATATTCCGGCAAACCCAGGGGAAAAAATTGATATATCCGATGGCACAGAAGACATGGACAACAAAGGAAATGCAGAAAACGCGCAATCGATAAATGAAAAGCAAGATGCAGACGAAACCGGCAACACGCAAGAGGAAAGGGATAACAGCCGTATAATGGATATAACGGCGTATCAGAATGAGTTGAACCATATTTATAGGCATAGGGAAGATAAGGTAACCTATCTCACCTTCGATGATGGCCCTACGCCTTCCATCACCTCGGCAATACTCGACATACTCGCACAAGAAGGAGTAAAAGCCACCTTCTTTGTAATTGGTTCCAATGCCGAGCGTTATCCCGAGCTTGTCAGAAGAATATACCAGGAAGGGCATGGGATTGGCAATCATTCATATTCCCATGTTTTTAAACACATATATGCCAGCACCGAAAACTACCTAGAGGAGCTGGCTAAAACAAAGCGGATATTGCAGTCCATTTTAGGCGAGGATAAAGAATTTATGCTTACCAGATTTCCCGGCGGTTCATTTGGCAAAAAACTCGCCCCGTTTAGGGAAGCAGTAAACAAAGCCGGATATCTACATATAGATTGGAACTGCGTAAACGGCGATGCCGAAACCACCAAAAAGCAATCAGCGCAGCAGCTCATTAAAAGGTTTAAGGATACCGCAAAGGGGCTGAGCACCCTTGTCATCTTGATGCACGACGCTCCGAAAAAAGACACAACGGTACAGGCTCTGCCCCACATTATCCGTCATTTGAAAAACGAAAATTATAGATTCGAAGTATTGCCCTGGTCGCGATGATACCAGCCATCCACTATTTGGCTCCCACTCCCAACGCATCCGAATTCTAATTTGTTTCTTCAAAAAGTCAAAATCGGATTATTTCATCACGCGCGATAACAGGCTTAAGAAGCTTCTATCCAACGCCGTATCCCCTTCGGAATTTATTAAAATGCTGGATTCCGATTGAATAAAGAAATATTTTAAAAAAATATGGGCTGTCCACAAATTATTGGGACAACCCATAAAAATTTAGTATCTCTCTCATCTGTACATGAGTATCTTATGATCGAGGGAAAAAGCCCTTAGATTGGGATCAAAATACACATAATCCATATCTCCTTTTATATAATTACCATTCTCATATTTGTTTTCACTATCCCAGGTAACGTCTAAAATGATCCACCTTCCATCAACAAAAGCCTCATTCCATGCATGATTCGATACGCTATGGTCAACCTCGTCCCAGCTCTGTACACCTTTCCAGATCGCATGCCCAATGACTATTCTACTAGGTATCCCCACAATTCTCAAAAGCACGTTGGTAAGTTCAGCATAACCCTGACAAACAGACCTTCTTGTCACATACGTTCCATATGCATCTGTTCTTCCACTCTTTTTCCCGCTATAAGCGTCATAATCATAATAAATATTTTGGGCCACCCAGTCATGTATTCTCAGCAGTTTCTCGTAATCCGTCTTTGCTCCTGCGGTAATTTCATATGCCAACTGCTTAAGTTCATTCAGCTCAGAATCGCTCATTATTCCACCAACACTCAAATATTGCTTTGGATCCACATTGGAATTGGCGGTATACATTTCATAGTTGTGCTTATAAACAGTCGACTCGGGGAAATAAATGTTTTCTCGTTCGCACTTCAACGGTATTCCATAATAATAGCCGTGATATGTTCTCGGCTGGCCATTAATTTCAAAATAAAAATTTACCTCATAATCGCCATCGTCCAGCGGGTTTTCTATCGGAAACTTACCCTCAAATCGACCGTCGGGTAAAATATCCATAGTCTCTGAAATAACTGTTAACCCATTCTTTTTCAGAATTTCAATCAAACAAGCAACTTTATCAAAATTAGCACGGCCTTTTACACTGATCTCTTTATTGTCTATTATTTCAATTTCAACAAATTCCTTCTGGAAATAATCGGAACTTCTATAAACTTTTAAACTATCAGTGCTTTTCTTTAGAATTGTAAAAGTATGTAAGTAAGGTTGGCTCAAATGGTGTCCATATATCGAGCGTACTTGATCACTAATGACAAGTGTATACTGTTTCCCAGGTGTATAACCGCCTTCAGGGGGATTAATGATAATGCTTGTCCCGTCGTTTCCTAAACTAAATTTTACCGGAATAACATTTCCCTCTGAATCTTTAACAGATATGGTCTCATTATTTACCGAACTGGCATCCAGCACTTTATTAAACTTGGCGGTCCACACCTTAAAAGGCTCAACCGCCTTCATATCTTCGAAGGCATAAGCTGTACTGCACAATCCCATTGATGAGAGCAATATGGTAATAACTAGCAGAATAACTATACAACATAATTTTTTGATACTTTTCATACAACATCCCTCCTAAGATAAATAATTTTATTTTTCGTAAGGTAAAATTCGACATTTTATTATATTTTCCTGTATTTCAGAACATAAAATTTTAATTTCTCACCTTATCTAGTTCTGATTTAGTTTTGATATCTGCTCGCATAAGAATTTTATATGCCATATAGCCAGAAAAATACGGTATAATCCAGAGCAATATATAAAAACAATTAATTTTGATTAGTTTGATAAAGCAAGAATAGTTTTCATCTTGCTCTACAAATTAAACAAATATCATAGTATGACCTACGGCCATCGCCGGCCCCTTGTTGCCAATAATTCCTTTCAATTTTAGTATTTTTATCGCAATTATTTTGTGACATATTCATTTAGTCATCTCTTCGTTTAGTATTTTAGACACACACAATTATACCATATTCTTTTTACGATTCCCTATTGCCTACCATTCCCAAGCTTTGTCAACCTTCACCAAAAATTGGCTATTGTATTTCAAAGGGAAATAGTGTATAATAATCCCTGCTCACAAAAGCAGGAAATATCCAGCAGATGCGGGATAAAAACGCCTTCTACCGTTCATCATATGCTGGTATGCAAAACCCACACTAATCAATGAAAAGAAAAACATCGAGAAATGCTGACTAAAAAGCTGCATTAAGGTTACCTTTAGCTTGAAATTAACCCCACCAATGAGAAAGCCCTTCTGATTTACACCTCCAAGTAAAAAAAGGCACATTCTATGTACCTTGCCCGGCTAAAAATACCATCCTTGCTAAAATATATATCAAGATTTATGCTTCCTGTGCAATTTGCCATCCCAATGCAAAATCGAAAAGGGAGGAAGGTAATTTGAGAAAGCGAGAAAATTATCTCGAAGATGGCATAAGCGCCATTTTACCGATCTATACCGAAGGTGTGGGAGACACCACCCTACTCATTAATCTGGAAGGCCAGAAAAAGATAATACACAAGAAGATAAAATCTGTACTCAAAGGCATCGCAACCAGCCTCTCCTATGACATCGTGGAACTTAGGCGAAAGTATGGAGAGTTATTAAATCAAAAGTCCAAAATACCCCTCCCATTCAAGCATGATCTAGTACTAATGCCCGTCATAGTGAGATACCCTCTCATCAGGGGAGATGAAACGCTTGGATATATAAACTATCGCCTGATAGAGCGGGTAATAAATGAAGGTAAACACTGCAAGGTAGTGCTCAAAAACGGCGTTGAGATAAAGCTTCTGCAGTCTTACAACACCACCCAAAAAAACATGTTAAACGCCCAGGTGGTAGAAAAGCACTTCGTGCAAAGCAACTACAAGGGCATTGAAAAGATAAGTTCCCTTCAGGAACTTAACCAGGAACTGCACTGCCCCGCAACCCGGGGCGATATCGTAGTGCTGTACGAGCATATAAAGAAGCTCATTGAAATGCTGGAGTCAAATTCAAAATGATTTTAAACAATTTCCGGGGGGATATATCTCTCCTTCAAATATATTTCTCCTTCAAAAGAAAAGTGTATCCCCCCGGTAACTGCGCGATAA
>JAMNZI010000087.1 GCA_023622385.1 Bacillota bacterium
GCTGTCCTTAAAGGCCCTGACAACGGTTATCAGGTTATCATTCTCATCCACGGTAACCATAAGCCCAATGCCGGCATAGCTCCCCTGCGTCTGCACGATAAAATCCTTGTACTCATCCGCAGTAAAATAAGAGGTGTATGGGTCTCCCAGAGCTGCAGCCATGCCCTTTATAGCGCCAATAAACAGCTCATCCTGATCAGGTTTCTCTATATAATCCTTTTCAATGGTCTGCCTCACTTCTTCAAGCATCTGATACTTCTCAAGCAGCTGATATACTTCCTTGCTTACCACATACCTGTTTCCGCTCTGAATGTCGATGTACTTGCTGACCTGAAAGGTTAGAAAGGACGAAAAAAATGCAGTAATGATAATGATGACAACTGCTCCCCATGCAGCGGCTTTTTTGCTTATCATCTAGAAATATTCCTCCTTAACGCATAATACAAATATTATAAGATTAATACTTAGATTTTGGCTTTATTATACCATCTTCTCAGGACTTTTCAAAATACTTTTTTGATTTTTAAGCGATAAAAACTATAGGCCAGAGAAATCCGCATCTTCCCTGGCCTATGTACCTATGTACAGGCCCAATTTATCGCCCCAAATACGACAAGGGGTTAACAGGCACCCCATTTTTCCTTACCTCAAAATGCGCATGGGGACCGGTTGATATGCCAGTGCTGCCCACCTTCAATACCTTCAATTATCACGCAGTTGCCGTAACCGCCGTACCACCCTGCAAATATAACCGTTCCATCAGCGCCAGCTACAAAACTCTGGCCGTATATGCTTTGCCCTGCATTTGAACCAATATCTATGCCCGTATGAAATTTTCTAGTGCCGTAAATAGGGTGCACCCGATAACCAAATGATGAGGTTATGGTATAAAACCCAGGAACTGGCCATGCCAGTATACCACCTGTATATTTGCTGCCGGTACTTCCATTCCCTCTAGACTTTGCCTGCTTTTTACGCTGCTCCTCCAACTGCTTGAGCAATTGTTGGATGGTCTTTTCAAGCTCCTTAGACGTCCTTTCAAGCTCCTCCAGGTCGCGTTCATAACGCTCTTGCTGCTCCTTCAATTGCTGTAGCAGTGAGTTTTGCTCCTTTTTCTTTTGCTCAATCTCCGCCTTTTGCGTGGCTACTGCTTGCCTTTTCTGTATAAGGGATTGCTCCAATTCTTCCAGCTCGGATCGCTTCTTGTCCACCTCATCCTTGTACTGTTTCATTTGGTCGAGAACCTGGACATCAAAAGCTATCAGCTGCTGTACCATGGACATTCTATCCAAAAACTCGTTTATGCTTTTGGCTTCCAAAAGAAGTTCCAGATATGAAGGGACACCATTCATATATATAGCCCTTATTCGATCAGCCATAAGCTTTTCTTGATTTTCGGCCTCCTCAATAGCCCTTTCAAGCTCCTTGCGCGTACTCTCCAGCTTGTCCTGAGTAGATTGCAGCTCCTCCTCAAGCTTATATAGCTCCTGTTCCTTCTTTATAAGCTGTTTTTCTATATCCTGCAGCCTGGCAGTTACCTCACTTTGTTGCTGTTTGACCTCTTCCAGCTGCTCTTCGGTATTCTTTATCTCTTCTTTCACCTCTTTGAGCTGCTGCTTCTTCTTGTCGATATTGGAAGCCGCCATGGCGGTAACCCCGGTAAAAACGAACAAAACAGCGCATAGCAATGCAACAACCCTGTATCGCATCCCCTTCACCCCCATAAACATTTGCTCATGTTTACAGCATCCATAAAAAAATACCGAAAAGCCCGCTTGATAAGCATGTCCACCTTTAGAACAAAAAAATCATATGGAGCATTATACCCTCAAGTACTTTCTAATGGACAGACAGCTGGCCAGGACACCCACACACGCGCCTAGGAGCAAAGTAGCTCCGAGGATATATAGGGCTATTTCATTCAATGGCAGCAGTTTGAATATTCCCAGGTATCCCCACCTTGCGTTTATATAGCTGCTCCTGTCGAGCAAGAACTTGTAACCCAATACCACAACGCCTGTGGCTATTATGCCGCCCATCACTCCCAGAATGAGCCCTTCGATTATAAAAGGCCAGCGGATGAACCAATCGGTAGCCCCAATGTATTTCATGATCCCTATTTCTCTTCTTCTGGAATACACCGTCAACCTGACGGTATTGCTGATGATAATGACGGCCACACTTGCCAAGACAGCCACAAGTCCCATGCCCACCAACCGGATAGTTCGGGCAAGCCACTCTATAAACTCAGCCACCTTGCTGCTGTAGTTCACCTCTTCAATGTCAGGGATGGCTTTTGCCTTCTCCACAATGGAATTCACGTATTCCGGCTTTTCTATTTTAACCAAAAAGGAGTCGGGCAGAGGATTGTTCTCCCCGGTATACCCGTCAAGCAGGCTTCCCCTATCGCCCAGCTGGCGTTTCCACTCCTCAAGAGCTTGATGCTTGGAGACAAACTCAACATCGTAAACGCCTTGCCAACTGCTTATCTCATTTTGCAAATCGAAACGTTCGCTGTCGGCAACGCCGTCTTTCAAAAACAAAGTAATCTCCATCTTGGATTCCATTTCCTTCATCATCACATCAAGGTTGACGACGATCACCAACATAAGCCCCAAGACGATCAGCGCAACCATTATGGCAGTAACTGACGCCAGCGACATAACGCGATTGCGAAGGATATTTTGAAACCCGTTGTAGATGAAAAATCTCCAGTTCCTAAGGTTCATCAAAATATCCTCCTTCCTGCTCGTCCTTTATCAAAACTCCCTTACGGAATTGAAGGACCCGTTTTCGCATGGCATTGACTATGCTCTTGGCGTGAGTGGCCATGATAACAGTAGTCCCCCGACGATTTATCAAATTTATTATTTTCATGATCTCCATGGCAGTTACAGGGTCCAGATTACCGGTGGGCTCGTCCGCAATGAGAATCGAAGGACTATTCACAAGAGCCCTGGCAAGAGCCACCCTCTGTTGTTCGCCGCCAGACAGCTGATGTGGGTAAGCATGGGCTTTCAAACCCAGCCCTACCATGTTCAATACGGCTGGAACTCTCCTGCGAATATCCTTTGAAGAAGCCCCCACGATCTCCATGGCAAAAGCTACGTTTTCATAGACAGTCCTGTCGTGGAGCAGCCTGAAGTCCTGGAACACCACTCCTAGCTTTCGACGATAATACGGAATTTCCTTCCTCCTTAAAGATGATAAATCAACGTCATCCACGATTATGCTACCCGATGTAGGCTCGATCTCCTTAAGAAGCAATTTTATCAGCGTGGTCTTACCCGCACCGCTGGCCCCCACTACGAACACAAATTCCCCATTTTTAATTGTAAAGTTCACATTTGATAACGCACACAAACCGTTTGGATAAACCTTTGTCACATTCCTAAACTGTATCAAGAATAACACTCCCGTTTTTGCTTCTCTAGCATCATCATTATTTTGAATGTAACGGCATCATGAAAGTTTCTAAGGTCAAGCCCAAGGGTTTTTTGTATCTTGTCCAGGCGATACACCAGAGTGTTACGGTGAATATAAAGCTGCCTGGCCGTCTCGCTCAAGTTCAAATTGTTTTCAAAAAATCTATTAATAGTGGTTATCATCTCTTCGTTGAGCACCTTTTTGGCCTCTTCGTTAAAAATGGCTTCGCAATACTTCTGTGAAATTTGCAAGGGAATCTCATGCAAAAATCGCTCCAAAAGCAGAACATCGTATCTGTATATTCGTCCCGTCACATTGTACATCAATCCTACCTCTATAGCCTGCATGGCTTCAAGATACGATTCTCTCAGCTGAAAGATGCTGGGCTTAATTCTGCCTATCCCAATATAGATCTTGACGGTGGTTTCGTTGAGTATGGTTTCTTCCATTGCAGCTGCCATCTGTTCCAGCTCATCCTCATCCATATCATCCAACATCCGCTTAACCAATATCACCGTTCGGCCGTCAAACAATACCAGAATATCTCCCTGACTTTTAGGAAAGACTTTTAAAAGCAGCTTGTAGACCTGTTCAGCTTCCATGCTAACAGTACGTATAACAAACACACATCGAGCTACGTCGGGTTCAAGCTTATACTCTCGAGCCAGCTCCTGAAGCTCAAGGTCGGACATCTGATCCAACATAATCCTGCGCACAACTTCTTCCCGATTAAGCTTTTGTATACTGGACTTCAAATACAGCTCAATGATTGATGCAATAAGCATACAATAGTTCCTAATGGTCTTGCTTACGCCATCCATGACTATAAAATAAGCGATGGTATTATCGATGCTGAACTTCAAATAAGTCCTGCCATTGTGGACAAAGGTGAGACTCCCGTTTATGGCATCATAATCCCTTACCGCAGGTTCAGCCTGTCCTATCCTTTCCCTGTCGCTACTGGCTACAATAGTCCCTGCAGTATCTACTATATCGGTCGTTGTCTCGATGTTTTTAACCACCCTGTCCAGTATTTTTTGCATCCTTTGCTCGGTTAGCATAATATTACCACCCAAATATAAGTATACATTAATTTACGAAATAAAAAAAGCAGAAATATTATCCACCAAGACAATATTTCCGCTTTTTTTACAAAAATATCTATTTTTACCTAAAGATCCTTTATCTGAGCAATATGGTCTCCTCGGTATCCTTATCGAAGAAATGCAGCTTGTTGGTATCAAGAGCAATCTTAATAGTATCGCCCACTCTCGCCTTGGACCTCGGATTGACTCTTGCCACCAGGTTAACGCCCGATACCGTCAGATACAGGTAAGTCTCAGAACCCAACAGCTCTACAACGTCCACATGGGCTTTTACCGTGCTATCGGCGGCGCTGGCCAGGAATATTTCCTCATCATGGAGGTCTTCAGGACGAATGCCCATTATAACTTCTTTGCCAATGTAGGAAGGATCCTTAAACTTTCTCACCTTACCCGCCGGAACCTTGATCTTGTTGTCCCCAAACACGGCGTATACGTCATCGCCCTCTTTTACCAGATGTACATTGATGAAGTTCATCTGCGGGCTACCAATAAATCCCGCTACAAATAAGTTAACCGGATAATCGTATAGGTTCTGCGGCGTATCTACCTGTTGCATGAATCCATCCTTCATGACGACGATGCGCGTACCCATAGTCATAGCTTCTGTCTGGTCGTGCGTTACGTAGATGAAGGTGGTTTGCAATCTGTGATGCAGCTTTGTAAGCTCGGTTCTCATCTGAACCCTCAATTTTGCATCCAAGTTGGACAACGGCTCATCCATCAAG
>JAMNZI010000019.1 GCA_023622385.1 Bacillota bacterium
TGTGCATTGCAATGCGCGCACCTGGTTTTATGTTATCAAACGAATGTTTTTGTTGTGGAAGATATGTAAAATCGAGGTAAAATGATATAATTTATTTGTCAGTTTTGGATATGACCTGTTTGATTGATCTTGATGACATAATTGCTTGCGAATACGGCCCAATAAATGGTCAAATAGCATATGAGAGTGTAGATAAGCTGAAAGGCATGTTTCCATGGGCAATAGAAGGGTTTATCAATAGAATGGGGTAACATACGGAGGATATGATATGGCCGAATCATGATTTGGTATTGATGAGATTCACAAGAAAACCTTGCTGATGGAAAGGATGGGTTACGGTGGATTTTGATGAGCTCTATAAGATAGCCAGATCGGTAGTAAACCCCCGCAAGCTTTCGGAAAATGCCGAAGCTGGCGGGGTTGGAGCGGCGATCCTTGCAGAGAGCGGGAAGGTATACACGGGCGTGTGCATTGATACCGCGTGTTCTATGGGCTTTTGTGCCGAGCACGCAGCTGCAGCTGCTATGGTAACAGCCGGTGAAAGCCGGGTGTTAAAGATGATTGCAGTGGGCTGGGATGGACGCATTATGCCTCCCTGCGGCCGTTGCCGCGAATTCATAAGCCAGCTTAATGACGATAATGTGAATGCCCAGGTCATGGTTAAGGAGGGGGTTGTGGTAACCATAAAGCAGCTTCTCCCGTACGACTGGAAAAAAGATGACTGAGATTAAAGTGTAAATAATTGAGGCATGAGATGGCGTAAATGCTTTTGTAGCGGAGGGATTTGACTGTGGATATAGGACATATTCTGGATAGGATTAAGCAACCGCTCAACCAGGTGCCGGGTGTCATTGGTATGGTGCTGGGCGGTTCAAGAGCTCGGGGAACCAACAGGGCAGACTCGGATATCGATATAGGCATTTATTATGACTTGGAAGAATTTGATCTTGCCCAAATAAGCTCGATTGCAACAGCGCTGGATGACTCCCATCGCGAGAACCTCATTACACCCTTGGGAGGCTGGGGCGAATGGGTTAATGGCGGCGGATGGCTGGTTATAGACGGGATGCACGTAGATTTTATATTTCGGGATATCCGGCGCGTCCGGAAGGTTATAGATGATTGTATTGCCGGGAGGATTACGGCGCACTATCACTGGGGCCATCCCCATGCATACATCAATGCCATGTACATGGGCGAGCTGGCCATATGCAAAATTCTTATTGATAAAGGAGGACAATTACAGGCGTTAAAAGCGAAAACCAAACCATATCCTCCAAAGATGAAAAAGGCCATTATTGAAAGTTTCTTATCCGAAGCGAAGTTTTCATTTATGCTCGCTCGATATAACGCAGATAAGGATGACGTGTATTATGTAGCCGGGCATGTTTTCAGGGTCGTATCATGTCTAAATCAAGTTTTATTCGCTTTAAACGAAGAATACTGTATAAATGAGAAGAAAGCTGTTAAGATGATAGAAAGCTTCCCAAAAGCGCCGTTGAAATACAAAGAGAGGGTAGACGGGATATTTTTACTGTTGTCATCAAAGCCTGATGATAGCATAGTTGCTTGTCATAAACTAAAAGAGTTGATTGAGGAAGTTAAATTTTTGTCTGGCATGTGAGACCGATATTTTATTGACCTCAGGGCAGCTTTAATTTTTTGGAGTTGATTTTTGCCCCTAAATTTGTTATAATTTTAACAGAATGGTGAGATTGTAACCAAGTTTCTAACCTCAAGGGGGTATAGGTTCCCTGAGAGAGAGGAAACGGATGTGCAGAAATAATATGGATAGATCTGTACCCTTTTCCGATCTTTCGGGGGAGGGTATTTTTAGTTTTTGGATGTAGGATCAGCAAAGCGTTGTAAAGTAAGGATTACGAGAAAGGTGGTATAAAATGAGCCTTAACAGTACACCGCGCTCGGAGCGTTTGCACATTGCCATATTGGGAAGGAGGAACGCCGGAAAATCCAGCCTTATAAATGCGCTGACCGGCCAGGATATTGCTCTGGTGTCGCCGGTAAAGGGTACCACAACTGATCCGGTATACAAGGCCATGGAGCTTTTACCTTTAGGGCCGGTGGTGTTCATAGATACAGCAGGCCTGGATGATGAGGGCGAACTGGGGGAACTGCGAAAGAAGAGGACGCTGGCGGTTTTAAACAAGACCGATGTGGCCATTTTAGTGGTAGATGGAAGCGTGGGGATAGGGGAATTCGAAGAATACATGGTAAATCTGCTGAAAGGATACAGTTTCCCTGTAATAGGGGTTATCAACAAAGCGGACCAATCTTCGGTTTCCCCCGAAACCGTTGCGCTGTACAGCAAAAGATGGGAAATTCCGTTTATTGAGGTATCCTCAACCACGGGAAAAGGCATAGAGGCGCTAAAAAAGGCCATTGTTGAAGCCGCCTATACAGAAGAGCAGCAGGATGTGATCGTCAGGGATTTAATCTCTCCCGGGGATTTTGTGGTATTGGTGGTGCCGATTGATAAATCCGCCCCCAAGGGAAGGCTCATACTCCCTCAGCAGCAGACCATCAGGGATATACTTGATGGCGGAGGAATGGCGGTGGTTACGCAGGAGGACAGGCTGAAGGCCACGCTGGATGGGCTTAAGGTCAAACCACGGCTGGTTATTACCGACTCCCAGGTATTCCACAAAGTTGCTGCCGACACGCCGCCAGATATACCCCTTACTTCGTTTTCCATCCTGTTTGCGCGGTATAAAGGTGATTTAAGGGAGCTGGTGAGGGGCGCCCGGGCTGTTGCACAGCTCAAAGAAGGGGATAGGGTTCTTATAGCCGAGGCCTGCACTCACCATCAGCAGGATGATGATATCGCTCGGGTGAAAATTCCCCGATGGCTTGCACAGAAAACTGGAAAGGATCTCAAGCTGGATTTTGTAAGCGGAGGGGATTTTCCCGAAAACCTGAAAGATTATTCTTTGGTCACCCACTGCGGGGCGTGCATGCTCAACAGAAGGGAGATGCTGCATCGAATAAGGCAGGCTGTGGATGCCGGGGTACCAATTGTCAATTATGGCGTGTTTATAGCGTATGTCCAGGGCATTTTGGATCGAGCCCTGCAGCCCTTTGAAGGGCAATTGTGATGTTTTAATGGCCTGTGGTGAAGAAGCTATGGAGTAGGTTGTAATGGGATATATAGGTTTGATAAAAATTGCTTCAATAGGATGCTTCGATAGAATGGTATGAACTTTATAAAAGTACGGCGGTTGGATGATAAAGGTTTGACAGGAACTCATTTTTAGAATAAACGGGTTTAATAAAAGTGTTTTGAGGGTTGTAAGTACTCAAAAAGTTTACCTTAACACTTAATCTTAAAATTGAAAAACATAAGTTTTGGAAGGGATGATAAAGCCATGCTAAAAACTGAAAAGGCTGATTTTATTAAAGATGAGGTCATCTTTGAAGCACTTGAGAAAGGGAAGAACAAGACGATTGGCGAGGTTGAGGGCATCATTGAAAAGGGTAGGCAGGCCAAGGGCTTGACGGTAGAGGAGACGGCTGCTCTTTTGCAAATCGATGATCCAGAACTTAACGAAAAGCTCTTTGAAGCTGCCCGCGAGGTGAAGGATGCCATATACGGCACCCGCATAGTCATGTTTGCTCCGCTTTATGTGTCCAACTATTGCGTGAACAGGTGCAAGTACTGCGGCTACAAATGTACCAATAGAATTGCGAGAAGAAAGCTTACCGATGAAGAAGTGCGCAGGGAGGTGGAGATAATAGAAAGCCTGGGGCACAAGAGGATTGCACTGGAAGCCGGTGAAGACGACGTAAACTGCCCCATCGAATATATAACCCATGTGATGGATGTGATATATAGCACCAAGATAAAAAATGGGAGCATCAGGCGTATCAACGTAAACATAGCCGCAACCAGCGTGGAGAACTATAAAAAGCTTAAAGCTGCTGGAATTGGGACGTACGTGCTGTTCCAGGAGACCTATCACCGCGAAAGCTACGGCAAATACCATCCAGCAGGGCCAAAGAGCGACTACGACTACCACACCACCGCCATGGACAGGGCAATGGAAGGTGGTATAGATGATGTGGGCTTGGGCGTGCTATTTGGCCTTTACGATTACCGATACGAGGTGCTGGGGCTTTTGCTTCACGCGCAGCACCTGGAGGAAAAATATGGGGTGGGACCGCATACCATTTCGGTGCCCAGGTTAAGGCCGGCCGTAGGCGTTTCTCTGGATGAATATCCATACTTGGTATCTGACCACGATTTCAAGCGGATAGTGGCCATACTGAGGCTGGCTGTACCATATACGGGTATCATTCTCTCCACGCGTGAGGCACCCGGATTTAGGGAAGAAGTAATCAACCTGGGCGTTTCACAGATCAGCGCCGGCTCCTGCACCGATGTAGGAGGATATGTGCTGCACGAGCAGGGAGATAGCAAGCCTCAATTTGAGCTGGCTGACCATCGTTCACCCCTTGAAGTATTAAAGAGCCTGTGCAGGCAGGGCTATCTGCCCAGCTACTGTACCGCATGCTATCGAGCAGGTAGAACTGGAGAGAGGTTTATGGCATTCGCCAAAAGCGGGCAGATCCACAATCTGTGCTATCCCAATGCCATATTGACATTCAAGGAATATTTAGAGGATTACGCTGATGATGAGTTGAAAGCTTTGGGCAACCAGGTAATCGAGAAAAACCTGGCCAAAATCCCCAATCCTGTCATGCGC
>JAMNZI010000048.1 GCA_023622385.1 Bacillota bacterium
CTCCCCCACTCTATCTTCTTTACCTCTCCCTTAAGCTGCCTGAGCTTTTCCTCCTGTTCCCTTTCCTTAAGTTCGAGCAGCCGTGCTTTCAGCATCTTCATAGCCGTCTCGCGGTTTTGGATCTGCGAGCGCTCGTTTTGGCATTGCACCACAATTCCCGTTGGAATGTGGGTTATGCGCACCGCCGACTCGGTTTTATTGACATGCTGTCCACCTGCACCGCTGGATCTGTAGGTGTCTATGCGCAGGTCCTCGGGACGAATCTCTATTTCTGCGTCATCTTCAAGCTCCGGCATTACATCCACCGATGCAAAGGAAGTATGCCGCCGCCCCGAAGCGTCAAATGGCGAAATTCTCACCAGACGGTGCACTCCCCTCTCACACCTTAAGTATCCATAAGCATTGGGGCCAATAACATGGAAAGTAACGCTCTTTATGCCGGCCTCTTCTCCCGGCAGCATATCCAAAACCTTGACCTCGTATCCCTTGTCCTCGCACCATCGGGTGTACATGCGGAACAACATGGCCACCCAGTCCATGGCCTCGGTGCCGCCCGCTCCGGCATGGAGGGATACTATGGCGTTATTTCTGTCATACGGCCCATGAAGCAACGTCTCCATGTTAAAAGCATTGACCTCTTTGTCTAACTGGCGGAGGCTGCTGCTCACCTCCTCGGCTACCGAATAGTCCCCTTCCTCTAGCGCTAGCTCTATAAGAACCTCTATGTCCTCGATTTTGGACCAGAGCTTTTTATACCTTTCAACCTTATTCCTTAAAGCTTTTATTTCGCGGTTTACCTTTTGAGAGCGCTCCAAATCGTTCCAAAACTCAGGGTCGTTCATGGATTGCTCCAGCTCTTTTATCCTGCCCTCGCAGCCCGATATGTCAAAGTGAATCACCTATTCTAACCAGGGTATCCTTTATGGATTTCAGCTCAAACCTTGCATTTTCCAGTTCAACCACTCTATCATCCCCTTTCTCAAAGATTTTTTATTTAACCACGCCACGCTTACACGGCGCGACCACAGCATTTCTTGTATTTTTTCCCGCTTCCGCAGGGACATGGATCATTCCGGCCTATCTTCTGGCCTCTCACCACCGGCTTTCTCACATCCTCTCCGCGAGTGGCAGCCACCGGTTCGGCCACTTTCTCCCGTTTGGGCATGTTCTCCTTGATCTTAAGGCGATACAGCAGCGATATGGTCTCCTCTTGAATGCTGCGTATCATCTCCTCAAACATTTCATACCCTTCTATCTGATATTCAACCACGGGATCCCTCTGGCCATAAGCGCGAAGCCCTATGCCCTGTCGGAGCTGTTCCATATTGTCTATGTGGTCCATCCATTTTTTATCCACCACGCGCAGCAGTATTACCCTTTCGGCCTCGCGCATGTTTTCAGGGCCGTTTTCCTCCTCCTGCTTGCGATAGGCGGCCTCTGCCACCTCCATAATCCTGGCCTTGAGCGATTCGCGAGTTAAGCCGGGAATCTCGCTGTCGTGGATGACTATAGAACCCTTGGGTAGAAATAGCTCCTCAAGATATTCAATAAGGCCACGGATGTTCCATTCATCCGGGCGATCAATCCCCCCTGTATACATGGATATGGCGTTTTCCACCACAGTTGCAACCATATCCATGATGGCCTCCCTGATATTTTCGCCCTCCAGGACCTTACGCCTCTGGCTGTAGATGACCTCGCGTTGCACGTTCATGACGTTATCATACTGCAAGACACGCTTACGGATATCGAAGTTCCGCCCTTCTACCCTCTTCTGCGCCTGCTCTATTTGCTTGGACAAAAGGCCATATTCTATGGGCTGGTCTTCATCGATATTGAGGGCCTGAACCATGGACTTTATCCTGTCGGAACCAAACAGGCGCATTAGGTCATCTTCCAGGGATATATAGAACCGCGAGGAGCCCGGGTCGCCCTGACGCCCGGCACGGCCCCGAAGCTGGTTGTCAATGCGCCGGCTTTCGTGGCGCTCGGTGCCTATCACGTGAAGGCCCCCTAAGGCTACTACCTTTTCCCTCTCCTTATCGGTTTCAATTTTAAATTTTTCATAAAGCTCCCTGTAAACCTTTCGGGCCTCTAACACCTCAGGGTCATCCACCTCTTCAAAGCCGGTTGCGCGGTTTATCAGCTCCTCAGAATACCCCATCTTGCGCATTTCTTTTTTGGCCATGAATTCAGGATTGCCGCCCAGCAGTATATCGGTACCACGGCCGGCCATGTTTGTAGCAATGGTGACGGCCTTATATTTTCCGGCCTGGGCTATTATCTCGGCCTCCTTTTCATGGTACTTGGCATTTAGCACCTGATGGGGAATACCACGCTTCTTGAGCATCTCGCTAAGCAGCTCGGAAACTTCAATGGATATCGTACCCACAAGTACCGGCTGGCCAACAGCGTAGCGCTGGGCTATCTCCTCCACCACTGCCCTGAATTTGGCTTCCTTGGTCAAATAGATGACGTCGTTGTAATCCTTTCGAATCATGGGCTTATTGGTGGGAATGACCACCACATCCAACCCATAGATGGTCTTAAATTCATCTTCCTCGGTCTTGGCCGTACCCGTCATGCCGGCCAGCTTCTTATACATACGGAAATAGTTCTGAAACGTAATGGTGGCCAGGGTCTTGCTCTCCCGCTCCACCTTGACTCCTTCCTTGACCTCTATGGCCTGGTGCAGCCCGTCGCTGTAACGCCTGCCCATCATGAGCCTGCCGGTAAACTCATCCACTATTATGACCTGGCCGTCCTTGACCACATAGTCCCTGTCCCGTTTCATGAGGGCATGGGCCTTAAGAGCTTGTTTTATGTGATGGGATAGGGTGATGTTCTCGGGGTCCGCCAGGTTTTCCACCCCAAAAAACTTCTCTGCCTTTGCAACGCCCTCTTCGGTGAGGTGCACCGTATGAGCCTTTTCATCTACCTCATAGTCGATATCCCTCTTAAGCTGCAGCACAAAACGATTGGCATGGTAATACAGATCGGTGGATTTTTCGGCTGCCCCTGAAATGATAAGAGGGGTACGCGCTTCATCTATCAATATGGAGTCCACTTCGTCGACTATGGCATAGTTGAGCTCCCTCTGAACCATGTCCTCTTTATATATGACCATGTTGTCCCGCAGGTAGTCAAACCCGAACTCGTTGTTGGTACCATATGTGATGTCGGCGGCGTAGCTTTTGCGGCGCTGTTCAGATGATAAGCCATGTACTATAAGCCCCACCGACAGCCCCAAAAAGCGATATATTTTACCCATCCACTCGCTGTCACGCCGGGCCAGATAATCGTTGACCGTGACGATGTGCACCCCCTTGCCGGTCAAGGCGTTTAAATATGCCGGTAGAGTAGCCACCAGGGTTTTGCCCTCGCCGGTCTTCATCTCAGCAATCCTGCCCTGATGGAGCACTATACCGCCAAGGAGCTGAACCCTGAAATGCCTCATGCCCAGTACCCGCCTGGCTGCCTCGCGCACCACCGCAAAGGCCTCGGGCAGCAGGTCATCCAAGGTCTGACCATCGGCCAGCCTTCTTTTGAACTCTTGCGTCTTCTCCCTGAGCTGGCTGTCGGATAGCGCCTGCACAGCAGGTTCAAGTTCCTCTATTCTGTCAACTATCTTCTCAAGCCTCTTTATCTCCCTCTCGTTGCTATCTCCTAGTAATTTCTTCAAAAACGAAACCATGGTCATCAACACCTCGATATGCGCTAAATTCAAGGAGCGCAAGCATTTTGCATGAATCTATAACCATTTAATTTTAACATTTATTCAAACAATATTCAAGGATTTCACGGAAGGCGCTCAGAAAAGCTTGCCAGCTACCCCATTTAATCTAAGTATTCTTTAAAGACAGCGACGATAAAATAAAAGCCAGCTTTAATGCTGAAGCCGTAATCTCATTAAAAAAGGGAGCTTATCGCTCCCTTTTTCTACATGTATTCGGGTTCAATCAACCCGTAGTTGCCATCCTTGCGCTTGTAAAGCACGTTGACCTGTTCGGTATCGGAATTGGTAAATACAAAGAAGCTATGGCCCAAAAGCTCCATCTGTAGGATAGCCTCATCCACTGTCATGGGCTTTAGCGGAAATCTCTTGGTCTTCACCACCCGGGGCTGTTCTCCCTCGGGCTGTATCTGCTGGCCCAAAGTAGAAGCATCGTATTTGAAGGCCCCGTTCTTCAGCTTCTTCTCCAACTTGGTCTTGTGCTTGTGTATCTGCCTTTCAAGCTTATCCAGCACCTTATCAATGGATGCGTACATATCATCGGTGGCTTCTTCAGCCCGGATGACCAAACCGTTGAACGGTATGGTGACTTCAACGATGTGGCGGTAGTTTTGAACCGACATGGTCACCTGAGCCTCGACATCTGCCGGAAAATACTTTTCCAGTTTCCCCACCTTTTTGTTGACTTGTTCCCTTAAAGCCTCGGTAATGGTCACATTCTTACCGGTTAACTTAATTACCATAAAAGGCCAGCTCCTTTCCCAATTACTTTTTCTAATTATCTTATTCGAGGAAAGATGAAGAATTCCTCTTTTGCCCTTCTACTAAATTTTTACCCCTTGTCCAACCACGCCAAACATCTTTTAAAGGCATGTCATATTTTGTTGAATAATGTTATAATTTATACTATTTCGTACTGTTTTGTCACTTTTTTCACCAGCAGTAGAGAACGTGTCACAATAT
>JAMNZI010000110.1 GCA_023622385.1 Bacillota bacterium
GAGTACAAGGATTTTATCGTGCAGACGCAGGGGAGCTATGCCGGCATTGGGCTTATGGTTACCGTGGATGAGAATGATAACCTGATAACCGTTGTCAGGGCCTTTAAGGACAGCCCCGCTGCCAAAGCCGGTATACAGCAGGGGGATAAGATCATCAAGGTCGAGGATGTGGAAGTGAGCGGGAGCGAGCTAGAAAAGGCCGTCAGCATGATGAAGGGGGAGCCGGGTACAAAGGTGAATGTCACCATCTTGAGGGATGGGCAGCCACTCAACTTTACGCTGGAGCGGGCGGTCATCGAGATTCCTGACATGGAATACAGGATGATGAACGGTAAGATAGGCTATATATGGCTGTACCAGTTTGATGAGAACTCTCCAAAGAATTTCAAGAATGCCATCAAAGACCTCAAGAGCCAGGGAATGAAAGGGCTTATCCTGGATTTGCGCGGCAATCCCGGTGGTCTGCTTCAGGCCTGTACTGAAATTGCTGATATACTCTTGCCCGAAGGGTTAATCGTGTATAGCGAAAATCGCTATGGGAGGGGCGAAAAGTATTATTCCGATAAAGAATATCTTGGCATTCCATTGGTGGTGCTGGTCAACGAATACAGCGCCAGCGCATCCGAGGTATTGGCAGGCGCCATTCAGGATTATGGCGTGGGCACTATAATCGGCAAGACCACCTTTGGGAAGGGACTGGTTCAAGGATTGCGTGGTCCATTCAGGGATGGATCGGCTTTGAAGATAACTATTGCCAAGTACTTTACTCCAAAAGGAAGGGATATACATCAAAAGGGCGTTGTACCGGACATCGAAATTGACTTGAGCGAGGAGGCCAAGAATTTCCTAAAGGAGAATTCTAGCGGTGAGCTGCCGGAAGAACTCGACACCCAGCTGCAAAAGGGCATTGAAGAGATAAATAGGATGCTCAGCCAGAACAAATAGGAGGTTTTTGGTTTGGCTTTAATAAAGCTCATATTTTCTTCTTTTGCGCAGGCTATGACTAGCCTGTTCTTTATTGGCATCGTGATGGTGGCTTATCTATATATCCAGAGGAATGCGCGGCTGGAAGAGTCGTGGTTGGGCGTTTTGCGCAATCCGGTTTCTACCCAGCTTGCTGACGTGGTGCTATTTGGCATGCTGGTTGGGCTTATGGCTAGCGTTCTCATAGTGCTCATCGGGATCGTCATTGATTACAATGCCATACTCTTCATTTGGCCTCTGGCACTATTCCTCATGCTGTTTAACCAAAGGTATATATGCTTTTCCTATGCTGGCGGGATAGTTTCGTTGGTCAGCTTGCTTACTGGTTGGCCTAAGATAGACGTGTCATCCTTGGTTGCCCTGGTGGGAATATTGCATCTCATGGAGAGCCTACTCATCATACTAGATGGCTATAAGGATAGCCTTCCTGTATGGATCGAGCATAAGATGTTCAAGCATGTGGGAGCGTATCTCATGCAAAAGGTGTGGCCCATACCCTTGGTGGTGTTGGTCATACCCCAAGCCACTGTCGGTTTGGCATCGGGCGGCGGCGTTGCCATGCCCGATTGGTGGCCGCTTTTTAAACCGCAAAATATGGCGCAGGTGTTTACGCTTCTGCCAATTGTGGCTGTTTTGGGCTATGGCGATATTGCCATAACCCAGCTGCCCAAGGAGAGGACGCGGGAGTCGGGATTTTGGCTGGGGGTGTACAGCACCGCTATTCTAATCATGGCCGTGATTTCTTCTAGGGTTTATTGGGTAAAATACCTTGCGGCGGTGAGCGCTCCTCTGTTTCACGAGCTGTTCATCATATTGAGCAAACGGGGGCAGATGCACGACAAACCGGCTTTTACAGTCCCCTGGAGAGGGCTTAGAGTGCTGGAAGTGATTCCAGAAGGTCCAGCACAAAAGATGGGGGTTCAACCCGGGGATATATTGCTTAGGCTGAATGGAAGGGATATAAACAGCGAGGATATGCTGCATGAGGTTTTAAGCCAGTGTGGAGGTTTCATATGGGTGGACGTCGAACGTAGGGGTAGGGCCATAACCTTGGAATACAGGGATTATCAGAACGACATCGACAACTTGGGCATTATATTTGTTCCACGCAACACTGGTAAATACTTTCGTATAGATGAACAAAAAGGGGTCATATTCAGGCTGTGGAAGAAAATACGGCATAATTTGAGGGAGGCACAGGACAAATAATAGCCTGTGCCTCTCTTGATTGAGGCTTTGATTCCTCGTTCCACCGAGCATTACACCCTTTTTGCCCATAGCGTGGATGGGGTATATGTTGCATGATGCCAGGGAAAAACGCTCGATAAATGATTTATCGGATAAAAGGTTAAATTACAGGTGATAGGTCCATGCAAGATTAAAGAAAGGGGAATGTCCATGTCACAGGAGATGCAAAATCCGAAAAATCCAAGACAAGGGGGTATCCCTAAATCCACTAATCCATACGGCAATATAAAGCACGTGATCGCGGTGATGAGCGGCAAGGGAGGAGTGGGGAAATCATCGGTAACGGCTCTGCTTGCCACATGGCTTAAAGAAAAAGGCCATAAGGTGGGAATTTTGGATGCCGATATTACCGGTCCCAGCATACCCAAGTTGTTTGGCATAAGGGGCAAAGCAAAGAGCAGGGAAGGAGCGCTGCTGCCGGCCGTTACAGCAGAAGGAATTGGGATCATGTCGATAAATTTGATGTTAGACAAGGAGGACCAGCCCGTCATATGGCGTGGGCCTCTAATATCCGGCGTGGTCAAACAATTTTATGAGGAAGTGGACTGGGGTGATTTGGATTTTCTGGTGGTGGACCTCCCGCCAGGGACGGGCGACGCCCCGCTAACGGTGATGCAGTTCCTTCCTCTTGACGGGATAGTGGTAGTCACCTCACCCCAGGAGCTGGTAGGCTTGATTGTAAGGAAGGCTATACATATGGCTAAAATGATGAACGTTCCCGTTGTGGGCTTTGTGGAGAACATGAGCTATCTACAATGTCCCAAATGCGGAGAGGTCATAGAGCTTTTCGGCCCCAGCAAGGGAAAGCGGGTGGAGGGGGAGACGGGGATTCCTTTCCTTGGCAGCTTGCCTCTTATACCCGACATAGCGCGGCTAGGAGATGAAGGGCGAATTGAGCAGGTACATCATCTGTACCCTGACTTTTTCAATTCGGTTGCCCAAAGATTTATGGAACAGTTTAAAGATGTTGGGGGCGAAGCCGCACGAAGGCAATAAGGATATCAAGCTCCTCGACTGAAACCCGCACTTATCACAATAGGCTGTAGTTGAGGGAAATCATAGGTATTTAGCGGCATTTCCTGGAGTAGCTTTATAGTGCCATCGAAGTCGTTGACGAGGTCAAGCCGGTTTTCAAAGAGTATTTCCCTTAGGGAGGCGTTTTCCCACTCCACCCACCTTACATATCTTTCCCTTTCTTTGATATACGCTTCAAAGTGGTCGTCGCCTTTTATCTTTTCTATGACTTCGTTGCACAGGAAGAAGTTGCAGACATATGTCCTATAACGCGGGGGAAGGGAGCAGCCGTAGCCGCTTTTTACAAAGGGGCAGGCCTTGAAGAATATGGAGTGGTCCCGAATGCTACCCGCGTTAATTTTATTCCCGCTTTCCATGTACCTTCCATAGCCTTCCTCATCAAAGTATCCTTTGGCGTGTATTTCAAAAGGACGTATTTCTGATGATGGAAGCCGCCTGATGGACTTCAGTACGTACAACCCTTCCAGCGAATGAGCCATTCTCTGTATGTCCAAAAGGGTAAACTTGGGATGATAATAACAGCATCCCCTATTTTTAATGCTGCACAGGCTTATGCCAATGATACTGGTACAGTTTTTGCAACCGGTATAGACATACTGTGGTATGCCTTGATCTACGCTGACATATACCATTTCCATATCTGACCATCTTCCATTTTGTTCAAATTTTTTACTTTTTTTATTATATTTTTGCTATTGCGATGATGCAAGCTGAAATTTGAAGTTGCATTTCTTTTTTATATTTACTGCTCATACACTGCTTGTCCTGCTTCAGGAGAATATGTTTCATGATAAATAATATTTAGGCTGAATGACCGTGCCGCGTTCAGGGGTAACATTTTGTGGTTCAAAGATATTGAACCATAGTGAGACTCCCCTGTATTTGATGGTTGTTGGATATCTACATCGTACAGGGTTTCTCACCATGGTCCTACTATTTTTTGATGGGGCATTTAATTTTATAATGAGCCTAAAATTATTAACATATACCTAATGTAATTGTTATAATCACAAGTCATGGCCTCATAATATTTGAGCAATGTTCAAATCATGCTATGCATTTCCAGCGCTTTTACCGTTATAGCTATGACGTTGAAAGAATACAGCGTGGCTAATGGGTGTTTTAGTTAACTTTATCATTAAACTGCTGTAATAACCGCAAATAATGGTTGGCTTCGCGCAAGGTATGATCGGCCAGCAATGGTATGATTATAGATCTGATCTTGCATTCGAGCAATCCCTGAGTCCCCTGGGCTTTGAAATCTCGAATTTCCTGAGTTGCTCTGAGGCTCTCTTCCGTAACCTTTGCCGGTGGTACTGTCTTTTCCAATGCAGCCTTTGCCTCTTCTATCAATTTATCAAACTCATTCCCCAAATCATTGGCCTTTTTAAATAATTCCTCTTCG
>JAMNZI010000104.1 GCA_023622385.1 Bacillota bacterium
GGATGACCCAGGCGTATTCCCTGCGGGCGCCAGGCCGAAATGGTATAAAGATAAATGATTTGGGCTCTTTTTTGGGCCAGATGTTGCTTAGGGCTTTTGACAGGGCGCAAAGGATATATCAAGCCATGAACTTGAGAGGTTTTAAGGGAGAGTATAATGCCGGTGAGGTATTAAAGGTGAGGTTTAAAGATGTGGTATACTTTATGGCATGGAGCTTATTTTTCATTATTGCTCGAATCTACAATATTGCCGCATTAATAGGAGCATTGTTTACAGGAGTGGGTAGATAGATGAGCTATCATAAACTTGAAGCTAGAAGTTTGTATTTCTCATATCCGGATGGACATGAGGCCGTGAAAAACGTGTCCTTTACAATCTATCACGGGGAATCGGTAGGTTTAATCGGTGCCAATGGGGCTGGAAAGTCTACGCTGTTGATGCTGTTGGTAGGCCTTTTATTTCCCGGACAAGGAGAAGTGCTGGTTGGAGATGTCAGGCTCACAAAAAAGACGTTATCCGCTATACGCCAGAGATTGGGATTTGTCTTTCAGAACCCGGATGACCAGCTGTTTATGCCTACCGTGTATGATGATGTGGCCTTTGGACCCCGAAATTATGGGCTTGATGAGGATGAAGTAAAGATCAGGGTGGAAAAAGCGCTGGAAATGGTGGGGATACCTCACCTGAAGGATAGGCCGCCCTTTAAATTATCAGGTGGGGAAAAACGGGTAGCTGCAATTGCATCTGTTTTATCCATGCAACCCGATATATTGATAATGGATGAGCCAACGTCTGCCCTTGACCCTAAATCAAGACGGAGAGTAATAACTTTACTAAAAAACTTTGGACATACAAAGATAATCGCCAGCCATGATTTGGATATGGTGCTTGAGGCATGTAAGAGGGTGATTGTGCTAAAAGAAGGAGAAATAGTGGCTGATGGGATCACGGAGGAGATCTTGTGTGACAAAGAATTGCTGGAGAGCTGTGGGCTGGAAATACCTTTTTCTCTTCAGAATTGTCCTGTATGTGGGACTCTTAAATATAAATCGGTATAGATTTTCCAAATTCATTTTTAAAGGTTTTTGTCATTTTTTGTTTAACATAATTTTCCATCGAGTTGAGGATAAACATTGAAAGAATGAAAGAGGCGGGAATAACAATAGACGGGTTAAGGGCAGTGGGAGGAGCGGTAAGGTCGCCCGTATGGTTGCAGACTAAAGCCGATATAACGAAGTGTAATGTTGTTCCTTTAAAAGTGAGGGAGGCTGCCCGCCTTGGTGCTGCCATACTGGCCGGAACTGCTGCTGGAGAGTACTCTTCTGTTGATGAGGGTGTAAAGAGGACCGTTATGATTAAGGATGTTTATCAGCCAAATGAAAATATGTACAAACTTTATAATGAGAAGTATAATATATGTAAAGACATTTGTGGTGCTCTAGAAGAAATCAATAAAAGGTTGTAGAATATTATAAACTGCTTTTACACAACAAATTTACCTGGATGGTGTGATTATTGGCGATAAAACTCAATGAAAAGAGTCTGGAAATGATTCCTCATATTTAAAATAAGATACTTTAAAACTGGTGGGGGTAATAACATGACATCCAGAGAACGTCTAATGAGGGTCCTGAAAGGGGAAATACCAGATCACGTTCCCGTTGCTCCCGATACATCAAATATGATACCGGCAAGGTTGACGGGAAAGCCGTTCTGGGATATTTACCTGTACCAGGATCCTCCCATATGGAAAGCTTACATTGATTGCGTAAAGTATTTTGGCTTCGATTCTCTCATGGATGGTTATGTAGAAATCCTGTTTGAGGATCTGGGGGAGATCGACAACACCTGGCAGGAGGTTATTATTCACAGGGATAAAAAGCGGATCATAACGCAAAAATACCGTATAATTGACGGTAAAAAGGAATGGGAACCATATATCACCGTATATTACGATGATAATCCGCCTACCCATGGGATAAAGCCAGAAACCCTGGGTTTTTCAAAAATACCCGCCAGATACGAAGAAATTGAAGGAAAAAAGGAGTGGCCCCAGGGGGAAGAGCTATTGAAGTTGGTAAAGGAAGAACTGGGTGATCACGGACTTGTAGGGGTGTGGTGCGGCACAACCAAATTACTTAACAGCGAGCAGGACATATATGATTTTTATGATAATCCTGGAAAGTACTACAAAAAAAGCGAACAGCTCCTTGAATACTATGTAAAACGTTTTTATAAGCTCATGTCGCTGGAAACAAAGCCCGATTTCATATGCCTTGGTGGATCCGGCACCCTTATTCACCAAACGCCGAAAATTTTCAGAGAATTAGCCCTTCCCATAGTAAAGGAAATCACCGCGCTGGCCAAAAAGCATGGAATACCCACCCATGTCCATTCCTGTGGTCCCGAGAAGCTTTTGGTCAAGATAATGGCCGAAGAAACCGATCTTACGGTTATAGATCCGTTAGAACCGCCGCCTATGGGCGACTGCGACCTTAAGGAGATAAAGAAACTGTACGGTGATAAGCTGGTTTTGAAAGGAAATCTTCATACGACCGATGTTATGCTCAACGGAACAATACAGGATGTTATTGAAGCTTCCAAAAGGGCCATAGATGATGCTGCCGCAGGAGGAAAGTTTATTCTCTCCACAGGTGACCAGTGCGGCAGGGATACCCCTGATGAAAATATTTTTGCAATGATAGAGACTGCAAAAACCTATGGCAGGTACTCGTGATGGTATATGCTGACACAAAGGGGAAAGTGAGCTTGCATACAAGCTATTGTAGGATACTACTTAATTCCGGGGCATGAATCAGGGATACGTAAAGCAGTTGCGTAAATTTTAGGTAGAGATATATGTGGATCCTGATAAGGTTAGAGTTTGTACGTGGTGAATATTGGTATAAATAGCATACTCTTCGAAATCTATTTATCAGATCCATTCTAAGGGTTATTCCAGGAGCAAGTAGTTTTATTGTCCTCTATGGAAATGACGATAATAATGTCAGCCCATATAGTGAAATGAGAACATATGTTCGTATGATTTTCCATAAAATATGAATATAAGATTAAATAATTTCTGTTTTTTCCTGTTTTTGCGATAAAACAGGATTTTTCTTTTTTGTAAACAGCTTTTAAAATATAGTTAGGTCAATCTAACAGCGGGTGATCTTATGATTGACGCCGGCAAAAGGACTATAATGCATATTGATGTGAATTCCGCTTTTCTTTCGTGGACAGCTGTATATGAGCTGCAAAGAGGCGCCACCGTGGATCTTCGCGCCATACCAAGTGCCGTTGGAGGTAATCAGGCTGAAAGGCGAGGGGTCATTTTGGCCGCAAGCATTCCCGCAAAGAAATATGGCGTTAAGACCGGTGAAGTTATATGGCAGGCCAAACAAAAGTGCCCGGGATTGGTAATTGTTCCACCCAATTATTCGTTGTATCTAAAATGCTCAAATGCGCTCTTTGAGTTGCTGCAGGAGTACTCACCTAAAGTGCAGAGATTTTCGATAGACGAGTGTTTTTTGGACTATACAGGTATGGAAATACATTTTGGCAATCCCGTGGAGGTTGCTTACAGGATTAAGGAACGCATAAAAAAGGAATTGGGATTCACAGTAAACATAGGAATTGGGCGAAACAAGCTGACGGCTAAAATGGCCAGCGAGCTCGAAAAGCCCGATAAGGTTCATACGTTATACCCGGAAGAAATACCGTACAAGATGTGGTCGCTTCCCGTAGAGAAGCTGGTCATGGTTGGGCCGAAAACGAAGAAGAAGCTCAACGATATTGGGATTGAGACAATCGGAGACCTGGCTAATGCAGATCTAGAACTTCTGAAAAGCAGGTTAAAGTCCTACGGCGTGCTTATATGGCAATATGCCAATGGTATAGATAATTCGCCGGTACGAGCGGGCTATCATCTCATGATGAAAGGGATCAGCAATAGCACCACCATAAAGTTCGATGTTGAGGACAGGGAGACTGCTCATAAGATACTGCTGTCGCTGGTTGAATCGGTGGCGCAGAGGTTGAGGAAAGCGCGCAGCTGTTGCAGGGTGGTAAGCATCGAGATAAGGAATTCGGAACTGTTTTCCTATTCACATCAGAGGAGACTTCATGTGCCCACCAATGTAACTAATGAAATATATGAAGCGGCCAAAAAGTTGTTTGACGAGTGCTGGAAGGGAGATAAAATAAGGGGGTTAGGGGTAAGGGTTTCTGAACTATGCTCGGATGAATTTATACAGACCACCATGTTCGATGATGCCGATATTGAGAAGAAAAAAGCTTTGGATGCGGTAATCGATAGGGTAAGGGAGAAATACGGGAGTTATTTAATTTTCAGGGGAGTGTTTGCCGATCGGGAAGTGCCACCAATAGCGGGAGGGGTTGACGCAGAGATCTATCCTGTGATGACAAGTATCCTATGATGGATGCTGCGGGTGGTGATTTGCTTGAAACTACTGCAAAAGTCAGTTGAAGTGATAGCCTGGTTTGACAACAAGGGCAATCTGATACCCATTAAGTTCAGATATCTGGATGATCAGGAAGGATTCATTAAGGTTAAAGTGGATAAGGTTATTGAAAAGCATATTGACAAATTTGCGGGGAATAA
>JAMNZI010000066.1 GCA_023622385.1 Bacillota bacterium
AAAACGCTTCTTGATGGACTATCATATGCTGGCTTTAAAGTAAATCTTTTAGATAAAGAAGGCAAAGATGAAGCTGTAGAATATGCAAAAAATAGCGATATAAATTTGCTGCTTGTGATTCCCGAGGGTTTTGGGCAGGCAGCCTCGGAGTTTAAATTTAAGGAGATAGAGGCCTATTACTTTATTCGAAGTTTTTCCATGGCCAGTTCGGCAAGCGCTGCAATAGTGGATCAGGTAATTTCCGAGATAAACGAGCTTATTTCAAATAATTTTTTAAAAGCCAATTTTCCCGACCTCAACCCCGGGGATATAAAAAATCCCATAAAAAGTAAAGGTTTTGTTGTGGTAAATGATGTTATGGCTGAGGGAGTGGCTGCCGAGGTGAGCAATATCGTATACTCCCAATCCATATTCATTCCCGTTATTTTAATGATGATCATCGTATTTTCCTCTCAGATGGTATTGTCAGCCATGGCTATGGAAAAGCAGGATAAGACTTTGGAAACCTTGCTTACTGTTCCTATAAGCAGAAAGCAGATAGTGATTGCCAAAATGGTAGCCTCGGCTTTGGTGGGCTTGCTTTCTGCGGTGATATATATGCTGGGCTTTAGGTATTACATGAACGGTTTTATGGGGGATATTACTAGAAGTAGCCAACTCAATGACCTCATGCAAAAGCTGGGGCTTCAGTATACATCAGCAGATTATGTGATACTGGGTATTTCCATATTCTTCGCTATACTGTGTGCATTGGGATTAACTATCATTTTGGGGGTTATGGTAGAAGACTTAAAGAGCGCCCAGACCATGATATTGCCCCTCACTTTTCTGGTAATGATCCCGTATTTTATCTCCATGTTTTCGGATATTAACTCTTTGTCGTTGCCGGTTAAGGTTTTGATCTTGCTTATACCCTTTAGCCATCCTTTTATAGCATCGCAAAATATACTTCTTGGAAACTACGATGTGGTGTTTTACGGTATTGTTTATATGCTGGCCATTTTTGTAATTTTGATATTCATATGCGGCAGAATATTTTCTACAGATAAAGTATTGACTATGAAATTGAGATTTGGTAAAAAGGGACTTGTTAAATAGATATAAATTAAAAATTGTAAAAAGAAAATAATAAGCAGTAAGGAGATGAATTTGAGTTATAGCAAAGAAGGAGGAATGTACATGAACATTGTACTGCTTGGTCCACCCGGCAGTGGCAAAGGAACGCAAGCACAGTTTCTAGCAGAAAATTTCGGTTTGGTACAATTATCTACCGGAGATTTGTTTCGCCAAATACTGCAGGACCCTAGCCATCCTTTATACGATAGATTACAGGTTATTAAAGAAGGTAAGCTGGTGTCTGATGAGATCGTAAATGCAGTGGTAGAAGATGCATTGATAAAGCTGAGGGATGCAAAGGGTGTAATATTTGATGGCTTTCCTAGAACCGTTGCCCAGGCAGAGGCGCTGGATAGAATGTTGAATTCGATGAACAAAAAGGTTGATGTAGTACTTGATTTCGATGTAACAAAGGATGTGCTCTTGCATAGGTTGCTGGGGAGGAGAATTTGTCGTAGCTGTAGGAGGGTATTTCATATAAAGCAGGGATATACGGAGTGCCCTGAGTGCCAAGGACAACTTGCCATAAGGGAAGACGATAACGAGGAAGTCATAATGAAGCGATTCAATGAATATAACGAAAAAACCGCTGGTGTCAAAGAGTATTATCTCAATTCCGGCTGTGCTTACATACGCCTGACCGTGGATGATCCTGATATTGACGCGGAAGAGGTACATCAGTGGATAATGCGTGAGCTGACCAAAAGGGGGCTAGTACAATAAGGAGAAAGGGCAAATGAGAGTTTTTGCAATTGGTGACCTTCACTTATCGGAAGCCAATCCCAAACCCATGGATGTGTTTGGTGAGCATTGGTTCCAGCACTGGGAGAGGATAAAGAATAATTGGATAAACAAGGTGGAAGATCAGGATGTAGTTCTCATTCCTGGCGATATAAGCTGGGCAATGAAGTTAGAAGAGGCAAAACCCGATTTAGATAGCATAGGGCGGTTGCCCGGGCGGAAGATCATAATACGGGGAAACCACGATTATTGGTGGTCCTCCATATCCAAAGTGAGAAATGTGCTTCCCCGTGATATGTTTGCCATACAGAATGACAGCGTGGTTATCGACGATATTGCTTTTTGCGGTACCAGGGGATGGGCAGTTTTAGAAGCACGTGAAGATGTACAGCATGATGTCAAGATATTTAATAGGGAGCTGAATAGGCTTAAATTGTCCTTGGATAGTGCCAAAGGAGCCAGGGAAATAGTGGTTATGCTTCATTATCCTCCTTTTGACGAGATGGGAAACGAGAATGATATGGCTAAGGTGATTCGGCAACATCCTGTGAAACACGTGGTATTTGGCCATCTCCACGGTGTAAGCTTGGGTAGCGTGGTAGAAGGAAATATAGATGGCATTACCTATCATCTGGTTTCATGCGATTATTTGAATTTTGACCTCAAACTGATAATGGAGAGGTGAGAGGTTGGACGCAGCAGACCTCTTAAGCTGATGTTTATACAAAATATTAAGTATATGTAAACAATATGTAATATCTTTGTAATATTTTAAGGATTTGCGGTTATGCCCCCCGAGAGCAAAATTGTCGAGATTTGAGATCAATGTGGACAAGGTATATAATAGTAATCAGGGGAAGAAGGGGGGTGAACCGCGTGCCAAGAGGGACGAGTCGCTTTTTTTGTCTATTTTTTGTTTTTGCGTTCATGCTGGGAGCGCTTATTTCTCCTGGAAGGGTACATGCACAGGGGTCTTTACTCAGGTTGGGTAGCAGGGGACCTGAAGTTGAAAAGTTGCAGCAGGCCTTGATACAGCAAGGTTTTCTCTCAGGAAAAGCTGATGGAATATTCGGCCCTGCAACTCGATCGGCTGTTATGGCGTTCCAGAAGGCGAAGGGTTTGGCTGTCGATGGCATTGCCGGGCCAAAGACTCTAGCGGTACTGTATGGCAGTGTAGCTTCGCCAGGAGGAAATTCTTCTGATGAACAGCCCAGCAGAGGTACGACCATATCAAGGACGTTGAAGCTAGGGGATAGAGGCCAGGATGTAGCGATTCTTCAAAACCGCCTGAACCAGCTTAACTTCAACTGTGGAAAGGCAGATGGGATATTTGGTAATGCTACTTATGCCGCTGTTGTGGCATTTCAAAAGAAAAATGGCCTAACGCCTGATGGTATCGTTGGACCTAAGACGCTGGCGGCGCTGTTCAATGATGGCGTTTCTACAGGGAAGAATCCACCGGCAAGTTCGCCTGATGGAGAGCCCAGCAGGGGTACCGGTATTTCGAGAACGTTGCGGTTGGGCGATAGGGGAGAAGAAGTGGCGACTTTGCAAAGGCGATTGAACGAACTAAAGTTTGACTGCGGGAAGGTAGATGGCATATTCGGCCTTGCTACCCTTAATGCCGTAAAGGCATTCCAAAAAGCCAATGGACTCACGGTTGACGGTATCGTAGGGAAGGACACCATCGCTAAGCTGTACAGCGCCAATGTCGTCACAGGAGAAGGCCTCACAGACCGCAGTGATGCCTCACATGGTTCAAAAGCCGATCAGGTGATAGCTTTTGCCATGAGGTACATAGGTAAACCTTACGTATATGGCGCCTCTGGTCCTGATTCATTTGACTGTTCAGGTTTTACTACTTTTGTATACAAGCAGTTTGGTATTTTCCTTGAGCGGACGGCCTGGAACCAGGGCAATGATTCTAGCTTTGCCAGGTTATCACGAGAACAGCTTAGCAAGGGCGACCTGTTGTTTTTCGATACCAGCACATCTACTTATGACAGATACCATGTTGGAATATATATAGGGGGCGGTGAGTTTATCCACGCATCTTCAGCTGCGGGAAAAGTTAGAATCGATACGCTGGACTCAGGCTATTATCAGCGGACATTTAAGTGGGGATTAAGAGTATTAGACTAACAAGTAGAATAATCAAAGAGAGGGATCAAAAAAGCAGGCTACAGGAAGGGTTGTAGTCTGCTTTTTATGTCTATAAAAGATATGGAGAACTTTTGTTTTGTTATTTGTAATTTGCGCCCGGACTTTCGATCAGATGTTTCCAGTAACGAACGGGCATGAACTGTCGCTGGAGACGTGGATTTATTCTGCTCTTGATGGCGATATTTTGGAAGTACTCCCTCCACAAGGTTTGGAAGTCAAATTCTTCCTCGTCCAACGGAAGGGGGCCTTCAAATTCGAAAGGCGCGATTGTGTATTGGCCTTGGCTGTAAAAGGCAGCTATTCTTCTCTTTAAGTCGTGTATTATCCAGTCGTGAGTTGGCATGCGCTTTTTAAAGTGAGGCGCAATTATCCCTAAAATGTTAAAGTCGGGTTCAATGGGGGCATAAAATATCCCATTTTTGAGCAGCCGAAAGCGTACCAATCCCAGCATTTTACCTGCTTCCCCACTCACTTTTTTGT
Organism: Bacillota bacterium; assembly: GCA_023622385.1. Taxonomy (GTDB): domain Bacteria; phylum Bacillota; class Clostridia; order Caldicoprobacterales; family Caldicoprobacteraceae; genus Caldicoprobacter. Next base: position 4,501 of record JAMNZI010000066.1, read on the forward strand.
GCAGGACGTGAACCCTAAACACATAGGGGTCGGCTAATGCAGAATCGACGCTTTTACCCACTTTAAAGCCCAGTTTGAGGTATCTGTATATGGCCGTTGCGGCATCTTCGGCTTCCGAAAGAAAAGCATACAACACCTTTTTGGCTGCTGCAGGGGATATTTTATGTACTATGGCGCTATATACGCGCTCCGCTTTTTGTTGATCGGCCTTTATGTACACGTGTTGTATAAACAGATTGTCCTGTATACTTTCATCGCTTAGGATTTTTTGGGGCTCTTGGTGTCTATAATACGCCTCGTATATGGCAGTTAGCAGTCCGTCGAAGCTCCCATCATATACGTAATAGACCACCTTCACATCTCCCCTGTTATAACCGTATGGAAGTCTTGGGGCTGAAACAGGTGGGGGTAAAGCGATGAAAAGGTAAGCTGTTCGCTTGATGACTTTGAGCTGTCTTGCCTGCTGGATGCAGGCTTGAGCATTTGATATAGCGCCAGCTCGTTTATATTCCTTTCACCGTAAAACTTGCCACGGCAGGTTATGAAATGGCGTGCTCTTTTGAGCACAACGCCGAGGCGTTTCAAGGTTTCAAAGTCGATGGAGCTGTAACGCCTTGCTGCAATTATGCGCTTAGCAGAGCGCACGCCGATCCCTGGTACTCTAAGCAGCATCTCGTAATCGGCACGATTGACCTCCACCGGAAATAGGTGAAGGTTTCTGAGCGCCCAGGCCGATTTAGGGTCAAGCTCGGTGTCTAGCAGCGGTTGGGTTTCGTCCAGCAGCTCGTCAGCCTTAAATCCATAGAACCTCAGGAGCCAGTCGGCCTGGTAAAGGCGGTGTTCTCGCATAAGGGGAGGGGCAGAAATAGCTGGCAGATTTGGATGCTGGGCCACCGGTACGTAGGCCGAATAGTAGATCCGCTTTAAAGAAAACCGCTTATAGAGGCTTTCGGATAGCTTGAGTATTTTAAGGTCATTGTCGGGGGTTGCTCCAACTATGAGCTGCGTGGTCTGGCCAGCGGGTACAAAAAGGGGAGCGTTTTTATATAGCTTTCGTTCTTCTCTTGTCTGGAGTATTTTGGAGTGGATGAACCCCATGGGCCTGATGATGGAATCCCTGTTCTTTTGCGGTGCCAGCAGCTGAAGACCTTGGCTGGACGGAAGCTCTATATTGACGCTCATGCGGTCCACGTATTTACCAGCCTGGTCTATCAGCAATGGGTCGGCACCCGGAATGGCCTTTAAGTGTATGTAGCCGTTAAACTGGTACTCTTCGCGAAGCTTTTTTACCGTGGCAATCAAAAGCTCCATGGTGTAATTAGGATTTTTGTACACGGCCGAGCTCAAAAACAGCCCTTCAATGTAGTTTCTCTTGTAGAAGTTTACGGTCAGCTGGGCCACTTCATCGGGCGTAAATATGGCGCGGGGAACATCGGCCGGTGCGCGATTTACGCAGTACAGGCAATTGAAGGCACAGCGATTTGTAAACAGTATTTTGAGCAAGGAGATACACCGCCCATCATCCGACCAGCTGTGGCAAACCCCGGGCAAGCTGGCATTGCCCAATCCTCCGGGCCTGTTTCGTCGAGAGCTCCCGCTGGATGAACAGGATACATCGTATTTGGCAGCCGCACCTAGGATCTTTAGTTTTGTATGTAAATCCATGATGCAGGGCCTCCTATTACCTGCTATTATACCGTGTGAGAAAATTTTATCATATTTTGGCTTACATTGCAAACATATGTTTGGGTCATGCTTTTTAAAAAATTTGCATCAAAACGTTTGACAAAGTACGAGCTTTTATGTTAAACTTTATTTTGCCATCAAGTAGAAGCTATCCACTTCTCACCTTCCGGCGCGAGAGGGCAGCCAGGAAGGTCAATATGGCGGTTAAAAGTGTAGTGTGTGGCGCTGCGCTATGGAGACGAGAGTGGGTAGTTTTATGCCCGCTCTTTTGTTTTATTAAATTCGGGGGTGAACGAATATCAATAAAAAAGAGTTGTTGATTAATGAGCAGATCAAGGACAGAGAGGTCAGGGTGATCAGCGAGACGGGTGAGCAGCTGGGCATCATGCCCATTGAAAAGGCGTTGAGACTTGCCGAGGAGAGGCAGCTTGACCTGGTCAAGATAGCTCCCAAGGCCAATCCGCCTGTATGCAAGATTATGGACTACGGCAAATACCTTTTTGAAATGGCCAAGAAGGAGAAGGAAGCCCGTAAAAACCAGAAAGTCATCAACGTAAAGGAGATACGCCTGTCGGCTTCTATAGAGGACCATGACCTGGGGGTTAAGGCCAGGAACGCCGACAAGTTTTTGAAGGCGGGAGACAAGGTGAAGGTGACCATAAGGTTCAGAGGGAGAGAGATGGCTCACCCTGAGGTAGGGTACGAAGTTATGGAGAAGTTTGTGTCCATGCTTACGGTGGAAGCTGTGGTGGAGCGCAAACCCACACTGGAAGGCAATAACATGATTATGGTGGTGGCGCCAAAAGCGTGATTGCCGAAATTGATGGCAGAGAAACAGTAAACAAAGTTAGAGCACTGAGAGGAGGAATATACAATGCCTAAAATTAAAACCCATCGTGGGGCAGCCAAGAGATTTCGATTGACAAAAAGTGGCAAGGTAAAGAGGGCTAAGGCGTTCAAGAGCCATCTGCTTACCAAAAAGTCGTCCAAGAGAAAGAGGAATTTGAGAAGAGCTACTTACATTGCGGATGTTGAAGCAAAGAAAATAAAGCAGCTGATTCCGTATAAATAAGGCAGTAAAGGAGGGTGTATTATGGCTAGGGTAAAGAAAGCGCTTAATGCAAGGAAGAAGCACAAGAAGATATTGAAGCTTGCAAAGGGCTATTACGGTGCCAAGAGCAGGCAGTTTAGAGCAGCCAATCAGGCAGTGATGAAGTCACTGGCATATGCATACGTTGGTAGAAAGTTGAGGAAGAGGGACTTCCGCAAATTATGGATTTCCAGGATCAATGCAGCGGCAAGGCAGAATGGCTTGAGCTACAGCCGATTCATAAACGGCCTGCGTAAGGCGGGGATTCAGATAGACAGGAAGATACTGGCGGATATGGCTGTCAACGATGCAAGCGGATTTGCCCAGTTGGTCAACATAGCAAAAGAAAAGCTGCATGCATAACTTTATACAGCCAAATAAGGTTGTGCGATTTTAAAAAGGCCTCATTCAATGAGGTCTTTACGCTTTTTATGAGGTTTTTATACTTTTGACGAAATAGCAGGACTAAAAGCCCCATTTTAAGAGTAAGTTGGGTTGCTTAAGATAAAGAGAGTGGTAAAATATAGCCAGATTATAAATATATGGCGGTTTCATACAAAACTTAGTGTTAAGTAACTTTGCAAAAGTGTGTAGAAACTGATGACTCTAACTGGCAATCTGTTTAAAAACTGGAGGGTAAAGCTGTTGGGTGAAATGATGGGTAAAAGGACTATCAGGCTTTTGCCAACGCAAATTTTAGTTTTGGGATTTGCCTCTATGATTTTAATTGGTGCTTTGCTGCTCACTCTTCCTGTAGCTTCGAGTACGGGAAGAAGCATAGGCTTCCTCAATGCCCTGTTCGAAGCCACTTCAGCGGTATGCGTTACCGGCCTTGTGGTGGTGGATACTGCTGATGATTTGAGCATATTTGGCCAATTGATCATAATTACCCTTATTCAAATGGGCGGTTTGGGCTTTATGACCATGGCTACAATGGTATTTTTGCTTTTGGGGAAGCGAATTACCTTAAGGGAGAGGCTTGTAATTCAGGAAGCTCTTAATGAGTTTAAGCTGCAGGGTGTTGTGCGTTTAACTAGAAATATAATTGGCATTACTTTCCTTATAGAGGGGATTGGAGCTTTAATTCTTGCACTGCGGTTTGTGCCCATGTACGGCTGGGGCAAAGGATTGTATTTTAGCGTGTTCCACGCCATTTCGGCTTTCTGCAATGCAGGCTTTGACCTCATGGGAGGATACAGGAATCTTATTGGCTTCACTGATGATTTTATTGTCAATTTTACAATAATGGGTTTGATCGTGTGCGGAGGGCTTGGCTTTTCTGTCCTGTTGGATATTTATAGGAACAGGTATTTCAGAAAATGGTCATTGCACACAAAACTGGTTGTGTGCGTTACTGCTGTTTTGATCGCCGTGGGCGCCCTGTTCTTTTTTATTGTAGAATTCAAAAACTCCGCTACGCTGGGCAGCCAAAATTGGAGGGGAAAGGTCCTTGGAGCATTATTCCAATCTGTGACCGCCAGGACTGCTGGCTTCTGTACAGTTGATCAGGCTTCCCTCACGGATGCGTCGAAGTTTATGACAATCATTCTGATGTTTATCGGTGCTTCGCCTGCGGGTACAGGAGGAGGAATTAAGACTACTACTGCCAGCGTGATTTTGCTTGCTGTGCTCAGCGTAATAAAAGGTAGGCATGATGTGGAGGTTTTTGGCAGGAGAATTTCTTACGCCATTGTAAACAGGGCGCTGGCCATAACGGTTATAAGCTTTACCCTGTTGGTCAGCGTCAGCATGGTGCTATCGTTACTTGAACCCTATCCGCTGGTTGATGTGCTTTTTGAGACGGCCTCTGCCTTGGGAACGGTAGGGCTGGCGACATTCGATAACTCTGATTTAAACGATATCAGTAAAATATTCATCATCATGACGATGTTTGCGGGTAGGGTAGGGCCTTTGACGCTGACGCTGGCTTTTGCAAAGAGGATGGCAAGCGATACAGGCAATGTGAAATATCCTGAAGGTAAGGTAATGGTGGGTTAAAAGGGAGGAGTTGTTATGAAGAAACAGTTTGCTGTCATTGGTATAGGGCGTTTTGGCTCAAGCGTTGCAAAAACTCTGTGCGCACTGGGTCATGAGGTCCTTGCTGTTGATAAGAATCAGGATAGGGTACAGGAGATAGCTGACTGTGTGACACATGCTGTACAGGCCGATGCTACTGATGAGGAAACATTGAAATCGCTGGGTATAAGGAATTTCGATGCTGTTGTGGTTTCGATAGGAGACGACATACAGTCCAGCATAATGGTCGCGCTGCTGTGTAAGGAAATGGGGGTCAAGTTTGTAGTGGGGAAAGCGCAGAATGACCTCCATGCCAAAGTGCTTTACAAGATAGGAGTCGATAAAGTGATATTTCCCGAAAGGGATATGGGTATGAAAATCGCACACCATTTGGCTTCAACCAATATACTTGACTATATCGAGTTGGCGTCTGATTATAGCTTAGTAGAGATTACTGCCATTCCTGAATGGGTTGGGAAATCGCTCAAGCAGATCAATATGAGGGTTGTGTATGGCCTAAATGTCGTAGCCATAAAGCGCGGAGAAGATGTGCTGGTATCGCCAAAGGGCGAGGACGTTATCAAAGAAGGTGATGTTTTGGTGACCATCGGCAGAAATGATCACATAAAAAGGTTGGAAGATAAAGAATAAGGGTAAAGGGGCGTGTTAGATTTGGAAGAGCACATCACCAGCCCACACAACCCTTCCATCAAGCGGGCTAAAATGCTTCACCATAAGAAGTACAGGGATATTTATCGTCAGTATTTGGTTGAAGGGGTCAAGATGGTGAAGGAGGCGTTGGAGCAGGGTGAGAACATTTGGGCTTTAGTGGTGGCACGGGGATTCGATTGGCAGGGGTTTAAAGAGCAGCTGGATGTGGATATAGACAGCCTAAAGGTTTTGATCGTTGAGGATAAGTTGTTTTCAAGTATCAGCGATACAAAGACGCCCCAGGGAATCATGGCGGTGGTAAATAAAAGGGAATGTAGCCTTGAGCAGCTGCTTCATAAGCCCGCGTTTTTTATTGTGGTTTTGGATCAGATAAGGGACCCTGGCAACCTGGGAACTATCATAAGAACTGTAGATGCCGCTGGAGGAGATGGGGTTGTTCTGCTCAAAGGCTGTGCAGACCCTTACAGCCCAAAAGTTGTGCGCTCCACTATGGGTTCCATATTTCGAGTGCCCATTTATGAGGTGGAAGACCATATTGATTTTTTCAATAGGCTTGTGCAAGCCGACACCCACGTACTGGTTAGCCATTTGCACGGTTCCAATCTCTTTGAATGGCCGGGGGGTTATGATAAAATAGCTGTAGTTATTGGAAATGAATCGGAAGGGGTTCGCCAGGAAATATGCAGGTTTGCTTCCTCACTGGTCAAGATACCCATGTTGGGAGGCGCTGAATCTCTCAATGCTTCGGTAGCCGCAGGTATACTGATATACGAAGTGCTGCGCAAATCGAGGTAAATAGTGCCCTGAATTTCCTTGAATCCATGTGGTGCATATGGTATAATTAGCCTAAGAAAGCCGGTAAAGGAGATGGGACCGGTGAGGCTGGCTGACGTAATTTGGAAGATTTTTGAGAAGACGGGTTCTATAAATGCTTATATGCTTTATAAGGAGCTCATAATGCTTTAATGCGATGAATAAAGGCGATGATGGAGAGGAGTATACCCGAGCATCTTTATACAGAGAGGGGGACGCCGTGGGCTGGAAGCTCCCCTATAAAGATGTGGGTAGAAGTTCGCTCCTGAGCTGGGGGCTGAAGTGGCAGTAGGCCCTGCCGGGTTTAACCCGTTATCGTTAAGAGAGGTTTCGTTTCCAAGCGAAACGAAATTGGGTGGTACCACGTGGCTTTTCGAGCCTTCGTCCCATACTTGGACGAAGGCTTTTTCAATATATGACCAACAATATAACGGAAAGGAGAGAGCCATGGATGAAGGCCGAGCTGGAGCAGATTCGAAGGGAAGCCGAGCAAGTTCTTGCATGTGTAAGTAATCTTCAGGATCTATCCAACTTTCGAGTAGAGTATTTAGGGAAAAAAGGCAAACTAACACAGGTTTTGAGGGGAATGGGAACCCTTCCTCTTGAGGAAAGGCCTAAAATTGGTCAACTAGCTAACGAGATACGAGCTTATCTTGAAGAAGAGATAGAGAAAAGGAAAAAAGTGCTTGAAGAGGAGGCTCTCAGTCAACGGCTTAGAGATGAAGTGATTGACGTTACCATGCCAGGTAGGCGCCATTATCGTGGCAAGCTGCATCCTCTGAACATCGTACTCAATGAGATCAAGGATATTTTCTTGGGAATGGGCTTTGAAATCGCAGAAGGGCCGGAGGTTGAATGGGATTATTACAATTTTGAAGCCCTAAATATCCCCAAAAACCATCCGGCACGGGATACGCAGGATACCTTCTATATTACTGAAAACATACTTTTGCGCACCCATACATCGCCCACCCAGATTCGCGTCATGGAAAGGCAAAAGCCCCCTATAAAGATCATAGTGCCTGGGAGGGTTTACAGGTCGGATGCGGTGGATGCCACTCACTCTCCCATATTCCATCAGGTGGAAGGGCTTGTAATCGATAAAAACATAACCATGTGCGATTTAAAAGGCGTGCTGGACGTATTTGCCAAGGAGATGTTTGGCCCTCAGACCAAGACGCAATTCAGGCCGCATCATTTTCCGTTTACCGAGCCCAGCGCTGAAATGGATGTAAGCTGTACCACATGCGGAGGCAAGGGGTGCCGCGTATGCTCGTATACCGGCTGGATTGAAATACTGGGCGCTGGCATGGTGCATCCAAAGGTACTGCAGTATGGAGGGATTGACCCTGAACAATATAGCGGTTTTGCCTTTGGCATGGGCCTTGACCGCATAACAAATTTGAAATATGGAATAGATGATATAAGGTTGCTGTTTGAAAACGATATACGTTTCCTGGAGCAGTTTTAAGGGAGGTAGAGATAGATGTTGGTACCGCTTAAATGGCTGAAAGAGTATGTAGAGATAGATGTACCTGTGGAGCAGCTGGCGCACAGTCTGACAATGACGGGAACAAAGGTTGAAGGCATAACCAAGCAGGGCGAAGGTATAAGCAATGTGGTGGTGGGAAAGATATGCGAGATACATCCCCATCCCAACGCTGACAAATTAGTGGTATGCCATGTAGACGTTGGAGATCGCAAGCTACAGATAGTGACAGGCGCGCCAAACGTAAAAGAGGGGCAGCTCGTTCCCGTGGCGTTGGACGGCGCTACCCTGCCGGGAGGGCACAAGATAAAGGCAACCACCTTGCGGGGCGTCGAATCCTACGGTATGCTTTGTTCGGGCCAAGAGCTTGGGCTTACAGACGAGGACTATCCAGGAGCAGAGGTGGATGGTATATTAATTTTGCAAGAGGAATACCCGCTGGGGATGGATATAAGGGAAGCATTAGGGTTGGATGACCAGGTGCTGGAATTCGAGATTACATCCAACCGCCCCGATTGTTTGAGCGTTGTAGGTATTGCCCGTGAAGCATCTGTGGCATTGAACAGCCCTTTTGAACCACCGCATATAGAGGTAAAGCCGGGCGTGGGGGATGTCAATGCCGAGGCCAAGGTGCTGGTACAGGACCCTGACCTGTGTCCAAGATATTGTGCTCGGGTGGTGAAGGATGTTAAGGTTGGTCCGTCACCCCTATGGATGCAGCGTAGGCTGGCCTCTGCAGGAGTTCGACCAATAAACAACATCGTTGATATAACCAATTACGTCATGTTGGAGATGGGACAGCCCATGCACGCCTTTGACCTGGATAAGGTGGCGGGCAGGACCATTGTGGTACGCAGGGCCCGCGATGGCGAAAAGTTGGTCACCTTGGATGACAAGGAAAGGGTGCTCAATGGGGATATGCTGGTCATTGCCGATATAGAAAAGCCTATAGGCCTTGCAGGGGTCATGGGCGGGGCCAATACCGAGATTACCGATGGGACCAAGAACATTTTGCTGGAAAGCGCGCTGTTTGACAGGGGAATCGTACGAAAGACCTCAAAAGCGCTTGGAATTCGCAGCGAGGCCTCTCTCAGGTTTGAGAAGGGTTTGGATATACACAACGCGATGGCCGCTTTAGACCGAGCAGCACAGTTAATCCAGGAGCTGGGTGCAGGAACGGTGGTAGAAGGAGTAATAGATGTTTGCCATGGCTCCCTTGAGAATAGGGTTTTGGAGATATCTTGGAAGAGGGTAAACGGCTTGTTGGGAATCAACCTATCAGCTGATGAGATGGCCGATGTTTTGAGAAGGTTAGAGTTCAAGGTCGAGGTAAAGGGCGAATACATGCGCATAGAGGTTCCGTCTTTCAGGCAGGATATAGAGGGTGTAGCCGATATAGCCGAGGAAGTGGCCAGAATTTATGGCTACAATAATATTCCCATGACCTTGATGGAAGGCACTGTAACCCGTGGCAGAAAGACCGGGCGGCAAAAGCTTATGGACAGGGTAAAAGAGGTGTTGGTGGGCACCGGCCTTTATGAGGTGGTGACCTACTCGTTTACCAGTCCAAGGGTTTATGAATCCATCGGCATTACCGATCCGCAGCTTATACCTAAGACGGTCAAGATATTGAATCCTCTAGGTGAGGACCAGAGCATAATGCGTACTACGCTCATCCCAAGCCTTTTAGAGGTGCTTTCACGCAACCGCAATAGAGGAATGGAGAGATGTCAGATATTTGAGATAGGTCCGGCTTTCCTGCCCAAGTCGCTGCCGCTGGAGGATCTACCGGAAGAAAAGCCACTTTTGACCATTGCAGAATACGGGCCGGATATTGATTACTATGATCTGAAGGGCAAGATCGAAGTACTGCTTGATGAATTCGGATTGCTGGCTGAGGCTGAGTTTGTACCCCACGTTCATCCGACCTTCCATCCGGGGAGGACCGCTCTTCTTAAGCTGAATGGGAGAGAAACGGGCCTGCTTGGGGAGGTACATCCTAAGGTGGCTCAAAACTATCAGCTTGAAGAGAGGATCCTGGTGGCTGAGCTGGAACTTGATGTATTGCTTAATAGTGCAAAGGAGGAGCGAAAATACCGACCTCTTCCCAAATATCCTGCTGTTGAGCGGGATCTGGCACTTGTGGTTAAAAAGGAGGTGCTGTCTGCCCAGGTTGAGAGGTGTATAAGGGAGCTTGGAGGACAGCTTCTTGAAAAAGTAGAGCTTTTCGATGTATATGAGGGGGCTCAAATACCCGAAGGCTATAAGAGCCTGGCATATTCCTTAAGCTATCGTGCTTCTGACAGAACTTTGACGGATGAAGAAATAAACGCCTTGCACGATAGTATTGTGAAGGGCTTGGAAGAGAGGTTGGGAGCAAGGTTGCGTTAAAACTCAAGCTGTCACAAAAATTCGACAAAACGCTTGTTTAGATATGGCAAATGCTATATAATAGTATCCAGGATAGCAGGAGAACGGAGATGTGATCCATGGTGGGTAAGACGAAAACCGTGGTTAGGATCGGCGGTCGGGAATACTCCATAAAGAGCATGGAGTCTGAGGAGTACATCCACAAGGTGGCCATTTATGTCGACAAGAAGATGGAAGAAATCAGACAGCGACAGCCCAATCTCAGCACCACCATGTTGGCCATGCTGACGGCCATAAATCTGGCCGATGAGGTCATCAAGCTCCAGCAAAAGGTCGAAAAGCTCCAGAGGGAGATAAGCGTCCTGCATTCTGTGTTGGAAGAAGACGGACGGGATGATGTGCCAAATACTTCTGTCCTGTATGACGTTTCGCGCAGGACACGGCGATGACGGGTTATGTCGACATCAAGCGTTGTATAGGAGAGGTGAATTGTAAAAGCAGCCTTCGGGCTGCTTTTTTTGTGCGTCTTGCATGGGCGATAGTTTGGCGATAAAGGTCCGCTGAACAAGAATGGCATATAAAGTTGAATTGGTACTGAAGAATTTGTCTTACTTATTGCATTTGGTAGGTGAGAATGTTATCCTATTTAAGGGCAATACTATCCTTTCGATAAGAAAAGGTTATTTCAGCAAGGGATGCTATTGGTCTGTTACAGCTGGATAACCACTAAAAATAGTACCACAATAAATTCTAAAGTCGAGGGAATGAATTGTGAACGAGAGAACATTTCACGTACTGGAATACGACAAGATCATAGGCATGCTTACGGATCATACAGTATCGGCGCCGGGGCGCGAAATGGCGCAGAGTCTGGTTCCATATACAGACAGGGAAGAAGTCATTTCGGCCTTGGCCGAGACCGAAGAGGCTTTAAGGATAATGGTTAAATACGGGATGTCGCCTTTAGGAGGATTTCCTGATATTCGCAGCCATTTGATGAGAGTGGATAAAAAGGCGACGTTGAGCCCAGAAGAACTGCTGGAGATAGGGAGCGTGCTTAGGACCTGTGCTAGCCTTAAAGAGGCTTTTAAAAGTAGGGATGGCTTAAATGAACACGGGCTGACCATCATTCCTGGTTTGGTATATCAGTTAAAACCTCACGCCGATTTGATGAACGAGATATTCAGGTGTATAGAACCCGATGGGCGAATAGCTGATAGTGCTAGTCCTGAACTTCACAGCATCCGCCGCAACATAGCGCGATGTCAGGAAAAAATAAAGGAGCTTTTAAACCGCTATATACAATCACCACAGTACCAGAAATTCCTTCAGGAGCCCATTGTTACCATAAGGAATGGCAGGTACGTCATTCCCGTGAAGCAGGAATATCGTTCCAGCCTACCTGGACTGGTACATGACCAGTCAGCCAGCGGGGCCACATTGTTCATCGAGCCCATGCCGGTGGTAGAAGCCAACAATAAGCTTAAGGAATGGATGCTGGAAGAAAAACGGGAAATAGAGCGCATTTTAGGCAGGTTGACCGAGGAGGTCTGGAAAGTCAGGGAGGATATAGGCAGTTCGTTTGAAATCCTAAGCAGGCTTGACTTTATATTTGCCAAGGGCAAATTAGGATATTCTATGAGAGGTATGGTGCCTAGGATTGTAGAGGGCAGTAAGGTTAATATAGTAAATGGCAGGCATCCATTGATACCCGAACGTCAAGTTGTACCCATAAGCCTTAATTTGGGGTATGATTTTAATACCCTGGTGATCACCGGCCCTAATACGGGCGGTAAAACCGTGACATTGAAGACGGTGGGGCTATTTGTGCTAATGGCACAGGCTGGCCTTTGTTTGCCTGCCGATTACGGTACAGAGATAGGAATATTTAGGAAGGTTTTTGCCGATATCGGCGATGAACAGAGTATAGAACAAAACCTCAGCACTTTTTCTTCGCATATGGTAAACGTTGTATATATCGTTGATAAGGTAGATGAGGATTCACTGGTGCTGTTGGATGAGCTGGGAGCGGGTACTGATCCCACAGAAGGCGCTGCTTTAGCCATGGCTATTCTTGAGTTTTTACACAACAGCGGTGCTAAAACCGTTGCAACAACGCACTATAGCCAGCTTAAGGCTTTTGCCATGGCCAAGCCGGGTATGGAGAACGCATCGATGGAGTTTGACGTGGAGACGTTGAGCCCCACATTCCGCTTGCTCATAGGGATACCGGGCAAGAGCAATGCCTTTCAGATATCGAGAAGGCTGGGGCTCGATGAGAAAATCATCGAAAAGGCCAGGGAATTCTTGACCCAGGAGGACATACGGTTTGAGGACTTAATTTCTGACCTGGAATACAATAGAACTAAGGCTAGGGAAGAACGGGAAAAAGCTATAAAGTATTTGAAAGAGGTGGAGAAGGCGAGGCAGAAGCTTGCTGAGAGGGAGTCCGAGCTTGAGTCGGCTCGCCAGCATATACTTCGGAAGGCTAGAGAAGAGGCCAGGATGATACTGCGCCAGGCTAAGGAAGAGGCTGATCAAATCATCAAAGAGCTGAACAAGCTATCGCAGGTGGCGGCCGAAAGGGAACGCAACAGGGCCATAGAGCAATACAGGATGAAGTTAAAGAAAAGCCTGGAGAAGGTGGAGGGTGAACTTGCCGGAGAAGGCAGGCCATCCTATAAGCACCATGAGCCGGTTAAGGATGTACGCCTGGGGGAAACGGTGTATATAACCACCCTGGATCAAAAAGGACAGGTGCTAACCCTTCCTGACGACAATGGCGAGATTATGGTTCAAGTGGGCATAATGAAGGTGGCCGTCAAGCTGTCGGATGTGAGAAAGGTGAAAGAGGGAGATGATACAGCAATCGCTGTTGTGTCGACGAAAAAGCCTTCCCCTAGGTTAGCTAACGTTTCGCCAGAAATAAGCGTAAGGGGGCAGACGGTGGATGAGGCCTTGATGAATGTAGATAAGTATCTGGATGATGCTTTTTTGGCCGGTTTAAAACAGGTGACGATCATTCACGGCAAGGGTACGGGCGCTCTAAGGGAAGCAATCCATCAATACTTGCGCCATCATCCCCATGTGGACTCCTTCCGCCTTGGGAAGTACGGCGAGGGTGAGAGCGGCGTCACCATAGTGGAGCTGAAATAAAAAGGCGGGGTGAACGGCATGATCTTGGTAAGCGCGTGTTTGGCAGGGATACGCTGTAAATACAATGGAAAGGATAACGGCATTCCTCATATAAAAGAGCTGGTGCGTCAGGGAAAGGCCATCCCGCTGTGTCCAGAACAGCTGGGGGGCCTGCCCACGCCTAGGCCGCCGGCAGAGATAAAGGGTGGTAGCGCCCGCGATGTTTTGCAGGGCAAAGCTTTAGTGGTGAGGAGGGACGGGGCTGACGTCACCCAAAATTTCGTAATGGGTGCGAGAGAGGTTTTAAGGTTTTGTCAGGAGATGGGGATAAAGCGAGCTATCTTAAAAGCAAGGAGTCCTTCCTGCGGTAAAGGCATGATATACGATGGAACATTTACGGGTAAGCTTGTGGAGGGAAATGGCATTACAGCGCAATTGCTTATGGACAATGGGATCGAAGTGGTGACCGAGGATGAGATTGAAAAAATTTGTTGGGAGGATAAAGGAAAACAAATTTTTTTGTAGAATAAATCTATAAGGATATACGAATCAATCTGTATGGTTCTAGGTGAAAGGGATCTAAGAGCTGACGATTATTAAACCAAGAGAATGGAGGGTGTCGCTTATGGCTTATTTACTTGGAATCGATATTGGCACTTCGGGGGCCAAAACCGCGCTGTTTGATGAATGGGGAAATACGGTGGCCAGCTCAACGAAAGAGTATCCGCTTTATCAACCACAGATTGGCTGGGCCGAGCAGGAACCGGAAGACTGGTGGAATGCAGCGGTTGAGGGCATCAGAGAGGTATTGGCAAAAAGCGGGGTTAATCCCTCTGATGTTAAGGGAGTAGGCTTGACTGGACAGATGCATGGCATGGTGCTTTTAGATAAAGAGGGCAAGGTATTAAGGCCCGCCATAATATGGTGTGATCAGCGCACTCAAGAGGAATGTGATCAAATAACCGAGATCATAGGAAAGGAGAGGCTAATTGAGATTACCGCAAATCCCGCGCTGACAGGCTTTACCGCTTCCAAAGTGATGTGGGTGAAAAACCATCAGCCCGAGATATTTGAAAAGATCAATAAGATCTTGCTACCCAAAGATTATATAAGATACAGGCTGACGGGCGAGTTTGCCACCGAGGTATCCGATGCGAGTGGCATGCAGTTTTTGGATGTACCCAAGAGGACATGGAGCCGCGAGGTAGTGGATAAGCTGGGGATTGATTTTGATTGGCTGCCGGATGTGTATGAGTCGCCGGAGGTGAGCGGTAGAGTAAGCAAACAGGCTGCCCAGCTGACGGGATTGCTTCCCGGTACGCCGGTTGTGGGCGGTGGCGGTGACCAGGCAGCCGGTGCCGTAGGTAACGGTATAGTCAAGCCAGGGGTTATTTCGTCCACCATTGGGACCTCAGGAGTAGTTTTTGCTTACATGGATCAGGTCAAAATAGATCCCAAGGGAAGGGTGCATACATTTTGCCATGCCGTACCCAATACCTGGCATGTTATGGGCGTAACGCAGGGGGCAGGGCTCTCGCTGCAATGGATGCGCAATAATTTTGGTGCTATGGAACGCGAGCTTGCCGGGTTTATGGGCGTCGATCCGTATATGTTTATGGATGCTGAAGCCGAAAGGGCTGTGCCGGGCTGCCAGGGGCTCATATATCTCCCGTACCTCATGGGAGAACGTACGCCTCACCTTGACCCATATGCCAAAGGCGTATTCTTTGGCCTGTCGGCAAAACACGGTAGAAATGAAATGATCCGCGCCGTCATGGAAGGAGTGGCCTACAGCCTTAGGGATTGCCTCGAAATAATAAAGGAGATGGGCGTTGAAGTTTCAGAAGTGCGGGCCTCCGGTGGCGGCGGTAAGAGTAAGCTGTGGAGACAGATACAGGCTGACGTATTTAACAATCCTATCACCACCATCAATTCCACCGAAGGGCCTGCTTTCGGAGCTGCATTGTTGGCTGGTGTTGGAACCGGCGTATACAGCAGCGTGCCTGAAGCATGTGAAGCAGCCATCAAACGAGTGGGAGTGCAGCAACCCATTGAGTCCAATGTAAGGGTATACGATAGATATTATGAGGTATATAAAGAGCTGTATTATGCTTTAAAGGACAGCTATTTGAAAGTTGCTCGTATCGAGCGAGAGCTGAGCGACCAAGCGTAATTATAAGCATTGCTAGGTGTTTTAAGATGGAATGGCTTGAGAAGTGGTTTCCGCATACAGGAAAGTGCGTCACTGAAGGAATACGGCTTGCCATTTTCAATACCATTTTGCTGGCAGGGGGCGGTGTGGCTATCTTTTTGCTGTTTGAAACAGTGGACCTGCTGAGAAGGTTGGGTATCCCTATCCCTTTGCCAGTATGGCTTGTCATGGTGCTTGCGGTCGTGCCGTATTATGTGTTGATGTTTCAGTATGGCAAGGCATTTGGAGCTTTAAGCTCTTCTAAAAGGCCTGTTGCCGGTTTTGCGGTTGGGTTATTAGGACAGTTGCCTTCTGCGTTGCTGCTGATACTGTCAATAAATGAAGAGCTATATAGGTATATCTCCCCTCATGTATGGAGAGCCTTGTTCACCATCATGAGCATGGTTGTCATTGTGGCCCCCGTCATGGTGGGGCTCGGTTCACTGGACCAAAATCATAAGGAAAATGTAAAGATGTAAGCACAAAATATTAATAAAAGGGAGCAGTAAATGCTCCCTTTTATTATTGCTCTACCTTAAATTTGCTGATGGCTTGCATCAGCTCCTGTGCAGCATAATTCAGCTCTTCAGCATAAGAGGCCAGCTGTTCTACGCCGGACAGCTGTTCCTCGGTGGACGCCGTTACCTCCTGGGATGATGCGGCTGCCTCTTGCGACACAGCGGATATGTTCTGCATTGCCAATACCGCCTGGTTTTTGTCGTTTTCCATTTCATTGACGCCCTGTATTATCTGTTCAACCCGGTTGGCCAGCGCTTCAGCCGATGCTGCTATCTGTTTGAAAGCCGAGATGGTGGTGACCACCGCTTCATTTTGAGATTTTATAATATTATCTGCGCTTTTAGCTCGCTTGACGGTTTGAGCGGTCTGCTGCTGCGTGTTCTTGATAATAGCGGTGATCTCACGCGTAGCAGACATCGACTGCTCTGCAAGCTTTCGTATCTCGTTGGCCACTACGGCAAATCCCTTACCAGTCTCCCCCGCACGTGCAGCTTCTATGGCTGCGTTTAGGGCGAGAAGGTTGGTCTGGTCGGCTATGTTGTCAATCACTTTTATTATCTTGCCTATGGCCTGAGAATGCTGGTTGAGCATGTCTATGTCTGCCAATATCTCCTGAGTTATAGCAGTGGTTTGTCGAGCTTTTTGTTCTAGCTGATCCACCGCTTCGAGCCCCTGCTGGGTTAGATTCATCGTATCTTTGGATAGATTGTGAATTTCTCTAGCATTCTCTGAAACGCTATTTATTTTGGCAGCCAGCATATCCATCTTCTGTACACCTTGTTCTGCATCGGCTGCCTGCTCTGCCGCCCCCTGGGCGATTTCCTGAATAGCCCTGGCAATTTCCTGCGATGATGCTGATAGCTGCTGTGAGGTTGAGGCTACCGTTGACGAAGACTCGACGACTTTGTGCGCAACAGCAGCAGCTTGCTGTATGAGCTGGCGCATGTTGGCTATCATCGAATTGATGCTTCTGGTCAGTACGCCCAGCTCATCCCTGCGCTTTGACATCGGATTTACTGTTAGATCGCCCATGGCAACTTTTTCAGCGGAATTGATGATTCGCACTATGGTTCGCCCCATGCTGTTGGACATGTACAGGCCGATAGCAAAAGCGATTATACCGACAAACACTATCATCCTGATGGTAGTTGTGGCGATCTCCCGGGTAGAAGCAAAGAGCACAGAATTAGGTATGAGTCCAACAAGGGTATACCCTGTTTCTCC
>JAMNZI010000089.1 GCA_023622385.1 Bacillota bacterium
TAGCCGCAGTCAACGTCGTCTTACCATGGTCTACGTGCCCTATCGTCCCTATGTTTACATGCGGTTTCGTCCTCTCAAACTTCGCCTTCGCCATCTTTTCCTTTCCTCCTCCTCTTGTTTAACTGCATTTGCATTTAGAATTTTGTCCAATTTCAGCACAGAACTTGCCAAAAGCAAAAAATAAAAAATTATACCATCTTCTCTTTTGCTGTGACAACTACCTAGCTGTTACCCTTCCTTGCCACATTTCTCCGATTATTAATAAATGGAGCCCATGACCGGACTTGAACCGGTGACCTTCGCCTTACCATGGCGGTGCTCTACCAACTGAGCTACATGGGCACAAAATAGAAATTTGATTGGAGCGGGTGATGGGAATCGAACCCACGCCGCCAGCTTGGGAAGCTGGAGTTCTACCATTGAACTACACCCGCATTTTTCAAATACAACCTACAGCAACATATATTGTAACTTGACGCAGTCCATTTGTCAACATCTTTTTAGAATTTTTTATCTCCCTTCCTCATGGTAGCGTTCTTCAAGGTATCGCTCCAGCTTTCTCTTGACGCGCTGCAAGGCGTTATCTATGGATTTAACATGCCTGTCCAAATCAACCGCTATTTCTTGGTATGATTTACCCTGCAAATAGGATATGAGAACTTCCTGTTCCAAATCGCTTAAAAGCTCATTGATCTTATTCTCAATATTTATGAACTCTTCTCGGCTTATTATCAGCTCTTCAGGATCGGAAACCTTGGCTCCCGAAATGACATCCATCAACGTACGGTCGGGCTCTTCATCATAGATGGGCTTATTGAGGGATATATAGGAATTCAACGGAATATGTTTTTGTCTGGTAGCGGTTTTGATAGCAGTGATGATCTGCCTAGTTATGCACAGCTCAGCGAACGCACGAAAAGAGGAGAGCTTGTCCTGCCTGTAATCCCTAATAGCTTTGTAAAGACCAATCATTCCTTCTTGAACGATATCTTCATGATCAGCACCTATTAAAAAATATGACCTAGCTTTTGCCTTTACAAAATTTTTATATTTGTATATCAAATACTCGAGCGCCTCTGCATCGCCTTTTTTTGCATCCTCTACTATCTCTTCATCCAGCATCAGCTGGAAACGGCTGTATTCGTTTGCTACAACCTCAGCTTTCACCCCTATCTCCCCCAAACCGCACCCTATAAGTAGACTTGCATAGCCCCATCAATTTCAAATTATATATTATCTAATACACCAAAGTCAAGCCATTAGCAACCTTTCCCATATTTACAATACACTTCTTTATAAAAAAGCAGATATAAAGGCAATACCCTCAACTTCTCTGCCTTAATACCTCATACATCAATATGGCAGCTGCAACGGAAGCATTTAGAGAATTTATTTTACCCTTCATCGGAATGCCCACCAAGTAATCGCATTTTTCCTTTACCAGCCTTCTGAGGCCTTTACCTTCGCTCCCTATCACCAAGGCTATGGGCCCTTTCATGTCCTGCACGTTATATGGAGTAGCTTCTGCCTCTGCTCCCACCACCCACAGTCCTTGCTCCTTCAAATATTCCAGCGTCGAAGCGATATTAGTAACCCTTGCCACGGGAACGTATTCCACCGCTCCAGCAGAAGCCTTGACAACGGTAGGAGTTATCCCCACCGCCTTCCGTTTGGGGATGATGATGCCGTGAACGCCGCAGCACTCAGCCGTCCTTATTATAGCCCCAAGGTTGTGAGGGTCCTCTATGCAGTCGAGCACTGCTACAAAAGGCAGCTCATTGGCGCATCTAGCCTTCTCCAATATATCGTCCACTGAAACATAAGTATACGGCACAACCAAGGCAATTATGCCCTGATGCCTTCCCGTCTGGGATATGCTGTCCAGGCGCTTCCTATCAACCTCCTGAACTACAATCCCCCTTTCCCTGGCTGTTTTCAATATATCCTTGACAGCACCCTCCCTACTTCCTTTTGCCACCAAAATCTTTTCGATGGTCTTGCCGGCCCGCAAGGCCTCCATGACCGGATTTCTGCCTTCCACCTGCCATTGAAAATCCTCTATACCACGCAATTCACCCATCTACTTTAGCCCTCCATATTCCCTGTAGATCGCCTCAAATTCCCTTCTCACCTCGCTGGCCCTTCCGCAGGTCATCTCCCCTTCAGGGCATGCACCCCTGATACATCCCGGCCCAGCATTCATAAAGATATTCGGAGCCACTTTAAGCACCAACTTGAGCATTTCCTTAGCCAGGTTCCTTATCTCCCATTGAGCCCTATTACAGCATCGTAAATTAAAAAAGTGCAACAGTTCACGAGCGTTCATGGTGACCAAGAACTTGGTCTCGGCTGCATTGGGCAAGACAAACCGGGCGTCCTGGTTAGAGGCTTCGCCTTTGTCGCCCAGCAATTGCACCCATTCATCATACCAGCTTTGGATGATGGCCATCTGCTGCTTGAACTTATCTATATATGGCTGTCCCAAAGCTTTTATGCTCTCGGGAATTATGTAATTGAAAGTCTTACCATCTGTCGACTTCTCGGACACATACCTTTGGGATTTGACGCTGAAGCTGGCAATTCGATGACGCGTTATCTGCGCCAACAAGCTCCTGGATACCCCTTCCACACCAAAGGTAAAGCTTGCATGCTCGATGGGCGACAGATGTCCCATCTTGATAAGCTTGGATATAAAGTTGGACTGATCCTTGCTGGCAATCCCTTGCCTTAAAGTATCTATATCGGCTGACGAATAACATAGCTTGGCAGCCATAGCCACAACTTCTTCAGGGTTGGGCGTGTAACTCAACAATTCGACATGCAGTTTAACCTCGCTCACCTTTTTCCCCCTCTTTGGCACTTTCTAGTATATAGTCCATTATTTCAAATAGCCGTTCCTCTTTGCCGGTCAAATACAAATAGCCCAGCAACGACTCAAAGCCTGTAGCCAACCTGTAATCGGCTACAGCGGCATTCCTGGGCATGGTCGCTGACTTTGCATTTCTACCCCTTCTTACGATATCCAGCTCCTCCCGAGTTAAAAGGTTCTCGATATGGCGAAGGGTATCGGCCTGTCCCTTGGCCCGAACAAAATTGATGGCCTTTACATGCAACTGACTCACCGGTGCATCATAAGCCATTACCAAATAAGTTCGCACAAAAAGGTCATAAATGGTATCGCCTATATACGCCAGGACAAGAGGATGAATCATTCTCACGTCAAACTCATCAAATTTCTTATTTAATCTCTTCTCCAACCGCTCAAGCAGCTCTTTCATCCATTTCAACTCCACAAACAGCTTTGCAGTTATTATACCCCAAAAAGCCGCACTACAAAAGGGGCTGTAGCCTAGCTCAGCCCCTTTATCGCCTTATTATATGTTCTCCAACGGCTTCACATTGCCAAACGTGGGCACAGGCCCATCGACAGGAGCAGCCCACCTCACCGCATTCTTTATGACACGCTGTACTTCCGGCTGATAATAAATCGGGAATGTCTCATGCCCCGGCCTGAAATAAAACACCTTTCCTCGCCCGCGGTGATAGCAGCAACCGCTTCTAAACACTTCCCCCCCAGCAAACCAGCTTATAAACACCAACGTATCGGGCGCCGGAATATCAAACCTTTCTCCGTACATCTCCGTTTGAGGGATTTCAAAATACTCGCCCAACCCTTCTGCAATGGGGTGGCCAGGCTCCACTACCCAAATGCGCTCCTTCTCGCCCATCTCGCGCCATTTTAAATCACAACTCGTGCCCATCAGCTTTTTGAATATCTTGGAGAAATGCCCTGAATGCAAGACAATGAGCCCCATCCCGTTTAAAACCCTATCGTATATCCTGTTGACAACTTCATCCTGCACCTCATGGTGCGCCATATGCCCCCACCAAATGAGCACATCGGTGGAATCCAGCACTTCTTTAGTAAGCCCATGCTCTGGTTCATCAAGGGTGGCTGTTCTCACCTCAAAATCGGATTCTTGGGATAGGAAATCCGCAATTGCCCCATGAATCCCCTTAGGATACACTTCAGCCACTTTCTTGTCCATCTTTTCATGCCGGTTTTCATTCCACACCGTTACTCTTATGGTTTTACCCATTTAAAACACACCTCTCCTCTTTTTAATCTAATCGAATTAAATCGCATCTCTAGAGGCGGTAATGATAAAGGTGGTCATCAACCGTCGATATTTAGTTTGACTTTACAGTTACAACACCTTTACGCCTAACGCGTCATCGTCCACTAGGAAAATTGTCCAAACATACTATTATGTCATTACTATGTTAACATTTTTTACATTAAAAATCAATCTGCAAACCCATTTTTTATTGACATGCATGTCCATTATAAATATAATATAGGATGATACAAAATTTTCAAAAACGGCACGGAAAGGAAGATGTTTTATTGCCGAAAGTGGTTGATTTCGAGCAGAGAAAGCAAGAAATTATAGAAAAGGCCATGAAAGTCTTTATAGAAAAGGGTTATCACAAAACAAACCTGGCGGATATAGCCAAGGAATGCAATATGGGCCGTACAACCCTGTATCAATACTTTAAAGACAAGGATGAGATCTTCGATTATGTGGCCGAACAGCTGCAGAGAAGTTGAAGATGATTATCTCTCTGCTCACCCTTCAATATCAGCTGGAAAAAAATAAAATGCTCGTGATGGTAGAGATGTGGCTTCTCTCAAAGAGAGATAACGATACCTTAAAAAGGAAGTTTGAAAAGCGCATCAACGTGCTGAGAAAGATGTTCGAACAGCTGCTCGACGAAGGAATAAGGGCAAAAGAATTTAAAGAAATCAACTCCAGGGCTATGGCCTTTACTATGTAAACAATATCTCATATCAAGAGCATTTGAATAACATTTATGCGCTACTCAACGGTCTTAAAGCATAATTTTTTTAAGGTTTTAATGACATATATGTCTATTTAGACGTATATGTTAATAATAAAGAAGGGGGAAATGTAAATGAAAAGGGCAAATCAACTGATCAGTTCATTTCTTTTAAAAGAAGGTATCAGCTACCTGGAAAAAGATCCTATAAACAACCTGCCTAAAATATTGAATTGGGCTGAAAAAATAGCGGTTAAAGAAGGCCACAAAAACGCCATTAATACTTTTCGAAAAATCATAAGCGATCCCGACAACAACTGGAATAAACTGATACATAGAGTGCTTACAGAAACGCATCCAAACGTCCAAAAGAAATTTCTCATCAACTACTTCGTAAATGCCGGAATGGCAGGGAACCCCATTATAGATGCTATGAAGGAAAAGCACCAATGCAACATTCCATGGGCAATACTAATGGATCCCACGGCCGCATGCAACTTAAGGTGCACCGGATGCTGGGCAGGAGAATACGACAAAGCAGCATCGCTGGACAACGAGACCATGGATCGAATAATTACAGAAGGCAAAGAGCTGGGAATTTATATGTACGTCCTATCGGGCGGTGAACCTTTAGTACGCAAAAAGGACATACTCTCTCTTGCGAAAAAGCACAATGACTGCCTCTTCCTATCCTTCACCAACGGAACGCTTATAGACGAAGAGTTTGCAAGAGAAGTCCAGCAGCTGGGCAATATGATATTTGCCATCAGCGTAGAAGGCATAGGTGAAACGACCGACATGCGGCGGGGCAAAGGCACCTTCGAAAAGGTAATGAAGGGCATGGACATATTAAAACAATATGGCATAGGATTTGGCTTTTCGGCCTGTTACCATCGCTATAACACAGAAGAGGTGGGCTCAGAAGAATACATCGATTTCATGATAGAGAAAGGCTGCCTGTTCGGCTGGTATTTCACCTATATGCCTTTGGGCAAAGATGCTGACCTCAATCTCCTAGCAACGCCTGAGCAAAGGGAGTACATGTATCATCAGATCAGAAAATTCCGCGATAAAAAGCCCATATTTCTCCTGGATTTCTGGAATGATGGTGAATACGTAGGGGGATGCATTGCTGGTGGAAGGAACTACATTCACATCAATGCCAATGGGGATGTGGAACCCTGTGCCTTTATCCATTATGCCAACGTAAACATAAAAGATGTAAGCCTGCTGGAAGCTCTAAAATCGCCACTTTTCATGGAATACAAAAACAACCACCCGTTTAACAAAAACCATCTACGCCCTTGTCCATTGCTTGATAATCCTGAAAAATTGAGAGAAATGGTTCATCGTTCCAACGCTTAT
>JAMNZI010000239.1 GCA_023622385.1 Bacillota bacterium
TTTGTGGACTATGCTTCGGTTTTCCCAAGACTGGATCCGGTGGAATTGAAAAAGTTTCACCATATTGACCTCGATTTGCTGTATATAGCCTACCAGAATTATTTTGGCTATATACTTGGTCCTAAGGCTACCAGAAAGTTTATAGAAGAAGAGATGTTTTCAAAGAGGAATGCTGACGAGTTTGTAGATATAGTATGCGGCAGAATTGAACGATGTTTAAAAGAGAAGTTAAGCTACAGGGATTGGTTTGAGATTGCCAGAGACTGGGCAAGGGTTAGGTTGATGGTTGACGGTGGTTTTTCAGGAAAAAATATAAAGCATCTTTGTGCCAAAATAAATGGCTCTTTCAAGGTGTGGATGCTTGAAAATTACGGCCTATTATCCGCCAGTACCAGCGTAGAAGGGCCTGTGATGGTACACAAGATAAACGATTACATGCTGTCTAAAAGCCAAAAAATTGCGTTGATTGTGATAGATGGCATGTCGCTGGAGAATTGGTTTACTGTTCTTGCAAGTTGTCCGGATTTGGAGTATGATATTGAAACGGTATGCTGTTTTGCTATGGTTCCTACGGTGACCCCGGTGTCCAGGCAGTCGATTTTTTCCGGAAAGCTGCCGGTCAGCCACAACGATGCTTTTTCGTTGAAAGATGAGGAGAAGGAGTGGGTAGAGTACTGGGTGAGCAACGGCTATAAAGAAAGCGACGTATATTTTGGAAGAGGTATGGAAGTGGACTTGCCGCACAATATAAAGGTTGCAGGAATTGTAGTGAATTTTATTGATGATCTTATGCACGGTCAGATACAGGGGCAAAAGGGCATGTACTGGGATATAGCCCAGTGGGCACGCAGCGGCCAGTTAAAAATGCTTATTGGAAACTTCATAAAGAGAGGTTTTGATGTTTATATCGCCTCTGACCACGGCAACATTGAAGCGATAGGGCAGGGTAGGCCTAAAAATGAGGGAGTTTTGACCGAGATGACATCTTTAAGGGCAAGGGTATACCAGGACTTTGCCATGACAGAGGAAGTCGAAGAGAAATTCCGGGTATTTAGGTATCCGGGGACATACATGCCCAAGGGTTACAGATACATAATATGTGATGAGGATACTGCGTTTGGAATAAAAGGCGAAAGCTATGTGTGCCACGGTGGAATGAGCATAGAAGAAGTAATAGTACCTTTTGCAAGGATAAAGGGGATGTGAATTTATGAGCAAAGCAATAGTTTTCTCAAGGCCAATAAAGCCGGAATGGCTTGATAAGACGGTGGAATTTTTGTTGAAATGTCAGGATGAAGAACGGTCAAAAGATATGCTCTTGGAATTTTTGTCTTCATACATAAAAGATCGTACCAATCTTCTGAAAACCAGAAGCATTTTAGCTAGAATATGGCTTGAAGTTGGTGAAAACAAAGGTTTAAGGGACAGAGCTTTAGAAGTATTTAAAACCTGCAATAATTCTGAACGCCTGGCAGTGCACTGGGCTATGATGCTTCTGGCATTTCCCATTTTCAGAGACCTTTGTGCTATTATAGGCAAGTTGTCGGACATACAGGATGAAATAACCCTATCCCAAATAAAACGCAGAGTATACGAAGTATGGGGTGAGAGAAGCACTCTGGAGCATTCCATACCTAAGAATATAAAGACGCTGAGAGAGTGCGGTGTACTTGAACAAGTAAAACCTGGGGTTTATAGGGTGCTTAAAAGGGAAGTTAAAAATAAAGATGTCATTTCTCTGCTTATATATGCAGTTCTTAAAAGTAGGGACAAGCTATATCACAGCGTTTGGGAACTGGAAAGGTTTAAAGAGCTTTTCCCTTTTATTATAGATGTCAGTATTGCCGATCTGCACAGACATGACGCATTTGTGTTGGATAGGATAGGCGGCGAGACTGTGGTGAGCATTGGCCGGGGATTTTGCTAGCTGATATGTTTGTTGTGAATTAAACGTTAAAAGAAAGGGTGTATAATATGCTCGATAAATCTGAAGTAAAAAGCCTTATATTTCATCCAGAAAAAGTTGTAAGGAAGTATGCAATGGAGTTTTTTGCTGAAGGTGGTATCGGCGACATAGAGGTTACAAAAATGATGCTGGAATTATACAGCAAAGGGGTTGATGACGAAGAAGCTTTGGACATATTGAGCAGTATGCCGGACCTTCCCCACAATGAGGAAACCCTAAAAAGGCTGTGGGAGATAGAACCGTCTCATCCTAATATAGTTTTTCACGTTGACAGGACAATTGTGGAAGCTGATTTAGAGCTTTTGAAAAGGCTGCCCGATGTTCGACCGAGGGAGCAAAAGTATATGGATATTTTGGAAAAAAGGTTTTCGATTGCCTCTATGGATACCGAAAAGTTGTGGGAGACTCTTTGGGAACACAGCCAATCGGGGTTAGGCAAAGGTTTCCGCGAGTTTGATTACAATTACGGTGAGCTTATAATAAAGGAGCTTGCCAGGCGCAAAGATTTTCCGATGGATAAATACTTGGAAAAAATACAAATCGACTATCCTGAGGAGTATAACGGGTGGGATGATACTTATCTTAGCGTTCTTGCCGGAGAACTCAAATCAAAAGAGTCAATACATTTTCTAGTAAAGACCATTAAGATTAACAGCGATTTTCTTTGTGAACGTGCCGCAGAGGCTTTGGTCAGGATTGGTATGGCCGAAGTGGTGGAAGCCATTGGCAATGAGTATTTGAATGAGGGGTTTCATTTTAGAATATACGCCAGTGGAGCGTTATCGAAAATAAAAATAAAGGAAAGCGAAGAGCTTATGCTGAAGTTTTTTCCCAAGGAAACGGACGTGACGTTAAAGACCTATCTTGCTTACGGATTGGCCAAGCTCTTTTCCGTTGACTCTATTCCCATGATTTTGACTTTGCTATGGCATGGCTATGACAGATTTTTTATCAACCTTGAAGAATCTGCCTACGTCCTTCATGTGGTACACGGTCTGCGGCATCCTGATATGGATAAATGGTATGAGGGTATTAAGCAGGCTGAAGAGAAGAAGAAAAGGGCGAAAGAAACTATATCGGACGAAAAGAGTTTACTAAAAATTTTCGAGGAAGAGCTAGAAGAGCGGCTCAAAGAGGCTATTAATGAACTAATTCAGGAGAGGAAGGTTAGAGAAAAGCTGAATAAAATCTATTCCGGCGAGGTTAAAGTAGGGAGAAATGAACCCTGTCCGTGTGGGAGCGGCAAAAAGTATAAGAAGTGCTGTGGGAAATAGAGTGATATTTCCAGGCTAAGTGAAGGGGGATATTTATGAATAAGGATAGCATTGATAAACTGATGGAGTATACGGAAGATCAAGCTGTAAAGAGAGTACTAGACGACCATCCTGATCTGCAAATTTTATGGGAACGACGGCCTTTTATTGAAGGACCTATCGAAATCAACGGAGTAAATCCTATATTGCACATATTGTTGGAATCCATAGTTGAAAATCAAATTTTGCTTAATAATCCTCCTGAGGTTAAAGATGCTTTGATAAGATTGATGGATAAGGGCATGTCACACCATGCTGCTAGGATGACGATAGCTTCTGTATTAGCTAATTTTATCTTTAAAGTATTCAAAGAAGATGCACAGTTTGATATAAAAGGTTATTTGGATTATATAAATGTGTTGGGGCGTAGTTTGGAAAAAGTCGGGAGGAATGACCCCTGTCCTTGCGGGAGTGGGATCAAATACAAGCGTTGTTGTCTCAGTAAGATTGAAAATATAAAAACAATAATAGGTAATTTAAACATGAAAGCCATTGATGATAGGATTATTCTGGGTGGGGGGAAGTATGCATCAATAGAATATCTTAGAACTGTGTCTTCAAACGATCCTCTGTTGTTGCTCGAGAACAGAGCTCATATAGCAGATTTCTTAGAAGAAATGGGTGATGTGGAAGGGGCTTTGATGGCACTTAAAGAGAATGTTGCTACAGCAAAGAATTTAAATAAAGAAGGAGTTATAAAGAATGCATATTTGGATTTACTGTTTTTCTATCAAAACCACGCCGATAAGTTTGCCGAGGATGGACTAGAGTTAATAAACAAAATTTTGCCTCTTTCAAAAGATAGGAATGAAATAGGAACATTGCGATGTGATAGGGCGGATTTTCTTGGAAGGTTGGGTATAATTGAGGAGGCAGAAAAGGAGTTTGAATCAATTTTTGAGGATATGCCCGACTGGTACTTTGGGCGATATAGATATGCGCTTTTTCTGAAGGATATAGGGCAAAAAGATAAAGCAGTTGAGGTGTTAAAATACTTGTTATCAATTAAGGATAAGCTGGATTATGCTACGCATACCGATGTATCGATTGCTTTGAAAAGCATGGGTGAAGATGTGTAAGCAGTAGGGAAGAGGTATACGAATTTGTAAGAGACTGTCCAAAATTTTGTGTATGGATGAATGAGAAAGCTCCTTTCTGGATAAAATTAACAACATAAAATCAGAAAGGAGCGTTTTATTATGGGTGTTTTACCAAAAGAAGTGGTAAGAGAAATAATCAAGGAAAACAATTTTCAAACTCCTCAAGAAATTATG
>JAMNZI010000106.1 GCA_023622385.1 Bacillota bacterium
GTTGAGCAAACCAGCCGTGGTGAACGCGCATATGACATATATTCGCGGCTTTTAGAGGATAGAATTATATTCCTTGGTGGGGAGATATACGATCAAACCGCCGATTTGGTGGTGGCTCAAATGCTGTATCTGGAAGCCAAGGACCCTGATAAGGATATACAGCTTTACATCAATAGCCCTGGTGGCTCGGTGACGGCTGGACTAGCTATCTACGATACCATTCAGTACATCAAATGCGATGTGTCCACCATATGTATTGGGATGGCTGCATCTATGGGCGCTTTCCTGCTGGCGGCTGGCACTAAGGGCAAGAGATATGCTCTGCCTAACAGCGAGATCATGATCCATCAACCCATAGGTGGGGCACGGGGGTCTGCGTCGGATATAAAGATACATGCCGAGCAGATTCTCAAGATCAAGAGGCGCCTTAACGAAATTTTGGCCGAGAGGACCGGGCAACCCCTCGAAAAGATAGAGAGGGACACCGATCGGGACTTCTTCATGTCGGCCTATGAGGCCAAAGAATACGGTATCGTGGATGAAGTCATTGTATCGCGTAAATAGTGAGTTAAGAGGTGAAAAAATTGGCAAGATATGATGACAGAAAGCAACTCAAGTGCTCTTTCTGTGGTAAGACCCAGGACCAGGTGCGGCGTTTGGTAGCCGGACCAGGGGTCTACATCTGTGATGAGTGCATAGAGTTGTGCCAGGAAATCATAGAGGAAGAGTTTGAGGAGTCGTCCAGCTTTGATATGCACGACATCCCAAAGCCACAGGAGATATACTCCATTCTAAACCAGTATGTTATAGGCCAGGATAGGGCCAAAAAGATACTGTCGGTGGCGGTATACAACCATTACAAGCGCATCAACAGCGATGCAAAGAGAGATGGCGTTGAGCTGCAGAAAAGCAATATCCTGATGCTGGGGCCCACGGGTTCCGGTAAGACCCTTCTTGCTCAGACGCTAGCCAAGATATTGAACGTTCCGTTTACAATAGCTGATGCCACCACTTTAACTGAAGCGGGATATGTGGGCGAGGATGTGGAGAATATACTGTTGAGGCTCATTCAAGCTGCGGATTATGACATTGAAAGGGCCGAGAAGGGCATAGTGTATATAGATGAAGTAGACAAGATAGCCAGAAAATCTGAAAATCCTTCCATAACTCGCGATGTGTCTGGTGAGGGCGTACAGCAGGCTTTGCTCAAAATACTGGAAGGAACCGTTGCCAATGTTCCGCCACAGGGTGGGCGTAAGCATCCGCATCAGGAGTTTATACAGATAGACACTACCAACATCCTTTTCATATGCGGTGGTGCTTTTGAAGGCATAGAGAAGATCATACAGAACCGTATAGGCAAGAGTTCGTTGGGCTTTGGAGCAGAAATCCGAAGCAAGGTCAATAGCGATCCAAGTGAGCTTCTGAAACATATAATGCCCGAAGATCTGCTGAAGTTCGGTCTAATTCCCGAGTTCGTTGGGCGTCTTCCTATCATCGTTACCCTCCATGCTTTGGATGAGGGGGCACTGGTGAAAATTCTGAAGGAGCCCAAGAATGCGCTAGTGAAACAGTATCAGAAGCTGTTTGAAATTGACGGTGTAACGTTAGAGTTTGAAGATGAAGCCCTGCGGTTGATTGCTAAGCAGGCGTTAGAGCGCAAGACAGGGGCTCGTGGCCTCAGGGCCATAATGGAAGAACTGATGTTGGACGTGATGTTTGAGATTCCTTCTCGGGAGGATATAGAGAAGTGCATAATAACTAAAGACGTGGTGTTGAAAAAAAGCGAGCCCATAATAATAATTTCGGAGGAGCAGAGGTCGCGCAAGGGCCTGAAAAAGCAAAAGGAGAAGCGTGAATCGGTATCGTGATTATCGCAAGATGAGTAAACTCTATAAGGGAGCGATGTAGTCGCTCCCTTTTTTATTGTTAAATACAGCATGAGCGG
The DNA here is from genome assembly GCA_023622385.1 of Bacillota bacterium. Taxonomy (GTDB): domain Bacteria; phylum Bacillota; class Clostridia; order Caldicoprobacterales; family Caldicoprobacteraceae; genus Caldicoprobacter. The sequence continues at coordinate 1,949 of JAMNZI010000106.1, forward strand.
CAATAAGGCAACTATTATTCGGTATATACAAAGGGCCTGTCATTTTTTGATAGGCCTTTTGTAGGCCGTTGCTATAAGGCCAAAGCTTTTGGACAAGCCAGCGAAGATGTCAAAATTGGATAAAAATCATCTGGCTACATATACTATCCAGAAGAACAGTTAAAAGTTCAGATTGCTGGTTTTTCTAAATGGCCAATCTTTAGAAAGGGGGAATACCATTTGCTGACCAATGCCGTGATCATAATACAGCTCTTTTTTGCCATAATTATAGGGCTGTATTTTTTAAACCTGCTTAAAAGCCAGCAGGGAAATAAGGTTGCAGTGGAGAAGGAGTCGAAAAAGGAACTTGAAAACCTTCAAAGGCTTCGCGAGATTTCTTTGACCGAACCTTTGTCTGAAAAGACCCGCCCTACCAGCTTTGAGGAGATAATAGGGCAGGAGGAGGGAATAAAAGCCCTTAGAGCCGCGCTGTGCGGGCCTAATCCCCAACACGTCATAATTTATGGCCCGCCTGGCGTAGGCAAAACCTGTGCCGCACGGTTGGTACTAGAGGAGGCAAAGAAAAACCCCAGATCACCCTTTCGCCCCGATGCCAAGTTCATCGAGATGGATGCCACCTCTATACGTTTTGATGAGCGCAGCATAGCCGACCCACTCATCGGCTCGGTACATGATCCTATATATCAGGGAGCCGGGCCTCTGGGTATTGCTGGCATTCCACAGCCAAAGCCGGGTGCCGTCACCAAAGCCCATGGAGGGGTGCTCTTTCTGGACGAAATCGGTGAGCTTCATCCCATACAGATGAACAAACTGCTAAAGGTTTTGGAGGACAGAAAGGTATTTTTTGAGAGCGCCTATTACAGCTCCTATGACACCAATATTCCTCGCCATATACATGAGATATTTCAGAAGGGGCTGCCGGCCGATTTTCGCCTGATCGGAGCAACCACCAGGAGTCCCAGCGAGATACCGGCAGCTATAAGGTCTCGATGCCTAGAGATATTCTTTAGAGAGTTAAGGCCCGATGAGGTCATGCAAATCGCCAGGAGTGCGGCCCAAAAAGGTGGATTTTCCATTGCTGAACGGGCGGTCGAACTGGTGGGCAAGTATGCTGGCAATGGAAGGGACGCCGTCAATATAATACAGCTTGCTGGAGGCCTTGCTCTGACTGAAGGAAGAACCGACATTACCGTAGAGGATATAGAATGGGTGATAAATAGTGGGCACTACAGCCCCAGGCCGGAGAGAAAGGTACAGGGCACGCCCAGGGTGGGTTGTGTAAATGGACTGGCCGTTTATGGAGCTCATCTAGGGACCATTATGGAAGTGGAGGCTTCGGCCATGCCTGCAGGAAAAGGAAAAGGCATGGTTACGGTGACAGGTATAATAGATGAGGAGGAGATGGGATCTGAAGGCAAGCGAATGCGCAGGAAGAGCACCGCTAGGGATTCGGTGGAGAACGTGATGACAGCCGTCAAGAAATGGCTGGGCGTAAATCCACGGGATTACGATATACACCTCAATTTTCCCGGTGGAATTCCCGTGGATGGTCCTTCAGCGGGAGTTGCCATGGCGGTGGCAGTGTATTCGGCCATAACCGGACAACCTGTGGATGGCAGGGTAGCCATGACAGGGGAGGTATCAATCCTGGGAGTGATAAAGCCAGTAGGTGGCATAGCTGCTAAGATAGAAGCAGCCATTCAGGCGGGGGTAAAGAAGGTGATAATCCCCATGGAAAACTGGCAGGAGACTTTCAAGAACTACAGCATATCGATTGTTCCGGTAGAGAGGATCGAGCAGGTTATAGAGCATGCTATGTATCGAGGGGAAGATGACGCCGGCGTTACAAAAGTGCCGCACCAGGTCGAGCTTTTAAGCGCATCGGCGAAGTAGTCAGGACCGGGACTTTACATCCCGGCTTTTTATTGCGTGTAGTTTATGGGTTTTAAGGTTCTGTATCCTATACAGGATGGTACTTATGAAATTGGGCAGCCGCGGCTTGATTTTTTATCCAGTTATTATATATAATTTAATTTAAAAGTCGACAAGATGTACAAAATATAGGTGCGGGATTTTTTAGATGTGGAGGAGATAATGATATGGCCGAAAAAACGGCTGAAAAGAAAAAGGGCAGGCGAAGGAAGAAAGCGAATAAATTAAGGCGCATACCCTGTCTGCCTCTTAGGGGCCTGACGGTTTTTCCCTATATGGTGCTGCATTTTGATGTAGGGCGGCAGAAGTCCATCGCAGCATTGGAAGAAGCAATGATAAACGATCAGGAGCTGCTTCTGGTCACTCAGAAAGACGCAAAGATGGATGATCCTGGCTTCGAAGACATATACCATGTAGGTACTGTATCTAAAATAAAGCAACTTCTCAAGTTGCCGGGGGATACCATACGCGTATTGGTGGAAGGGCTCAAGCGTGGCCGTATTGTTAAGTGTATATCCACCGATCCATATTTTGAGGTGGAGATTGAAGAGATTGAAGAAAATGACCCTGAACCAGGCAATCTGGAACAAGAAGCTTTGATGCGAAGCGTG
>JAMNZI010000229.1 GCA_023622385.1 Bacillota bacterium
TTTTAGCTCCTCTACCTTTGCCTCAAATCTCTGGGTACGCCTATCCAGAAAGCTCTTTATCGGCTTGAAAAGCAACCGCTTCAGAAAGAAAAACAGTATAACGACGTTGATTATAATAAATATAAACGTCCAGAAGTATTCTTTCATGTTGAATTCACCATTTCCTTGAAATTTTTTGTTTTTTATCCGTCAAAAAGAATATTTCGTGAGAAAGCGGGCATCAAACGGCCTTCATCCTCACGAATTTAAACCCCTCAATTAACCGGTTAATCATTCAATAAAGGGCTTACCGCATGAAAGCTTTACTCCCGAAAGTCTTATCGCAAAAAGATTATGAGCAGCGCAATTACAAAACCATATATGGCTATAGATTCAGTGAGAGCCAGACCCAGAAGCAGGATCCTGTTGATCTGGTTTACGGCTTCCGGCTGCCTTCCGGTAGCCTCGGCGGCTTTACCGGTGGCAATGCCCATGCCTATACCTGCACCCAAACCTGTTAAAACTGCCAGAGCAGCCCCAATAGCGGCCAATCCCATTTTTAGTTCACCTCCTGATGAGTATCTGTACTACATTAACTGCTTTTTTTAATTTTACAGCTTCAATCACTCAATAGCCTCTCCTATGAAGGTCAAAGATAGAGTAATGAATATAAAGGTCTGTATAAGCCCATCAAACAGGGTAAAGTATATAGATAAAAATGCGGGTACAACCACAGGTACCACCTTATGGACAAGCTCCATCACTACTAAGCCTCCCAGAATATTCCCAAACATTCGGGAAGCCAGAGACACGGGTATCGCCAAATCGGTCAAGGCTTTGATGGGGGCGATAAACGGTACAGGCTTGGCATAATCCTTTAACCTGCCCCATAAACCTTTCTTCCTGATACCATATAAGTTGATCAGGAAAAAGGTGATGATTGACAGTGCGAATGTGGTGGCAATGTAGGTAGTGGGGGGCCTCAATCCCAACAGCTCAATGGTGTTTGCAAATCCGAGGTAAAGCACCAGTGTACCAATATAAGGCGCCAGCTCTCCGCTGAATTCATGCACTGTATCGTGCGAAAAGCTGTACACCCATTCCACAAACAGCTCCAAAACGTTTTGAAATCCTCTGGGAACCTCCTGGAACCGGGGTAAAAGATAAAATCTGACCACTAAAGCAAAAATTATAAGCCCCGCACTGACAATCCAGGATATACACACGGCATCGGTCACAGGTATTCCGCCCAATATTGGTATAGTAAACCACACCTTAGGATTTATTTCTATTATTCCTTCCATGAGCCATCGCTTCCCTTCTGTTTAGTAGTCTTCCCAATATGGCGGTTTTTCTTGACTACATAGAAAAAAGCGTAAAGAACCATGCCAGCACTCAGGGACAATAGCAGCATCACCGACCAAGCGGCTGCTAATGTTAAAATAAGTAAAATAACAAAGTTTTTTACAGCAATCTGTACAAAAAATCTTTTGTCTCTACTCCCCGCCCGAAGAATTCTTGCCACCGCAGCTTCGGTCAGGCGCATCACTTCTTGCTCAATAAAAAAGCCGCCTGTCAAGCCGGCTAAAATCATAACAACTTTCAAGTTTCCGATACCACCCTGCAAACTCGCACTTTAAAATTTTCTGCCAAACAATTGATTTTGCTCCCATCATATAAACTTAAGTATAAAAAGCAGCTTGAAAGTTGTCAATATGAAATTTTAATCCCTATTGGGCAAAAAGAAAAACGATACTTCAAAAATCGTATATAGCACTTCATTGCTATGACATAGGTTAAAATTCTAAAGGGAACTAATAATCCTCTATTACATAATTTACGGTTGGTGTAAATATGCTCTCTAAATGCTCAATCGCTCTGTCATCCCGCACATCGAGCTTACCCTGCTTTTGGGCCTGCGCTGGAGTTATATACCCCCATAGCAGCTGTGCAAGGGTTGTAACTGGCACCACGGCTTGTGGCAATGCATCGCATGAGGATACTTCCATAGTCCCACCCACATCGCGAAGGTCAAAAACCCCATCGTTCCATTCCAGCACAGGGTCTATGACCTGTATTTTCAGATGAACTTCCCTTATAGGCTTAAGTATCCTCAATGCCTGCCTTACATCCACTATACGCCCCATCACGTAAGGCTGTTTATACATCACCCCCCTAGGATCAGGCATATCCATGTAGGTGATGTCATCTGGCGGTGCGTTCCACACGATGGAATCAACCTGGGAATAGTGATTGGCAATAAGCCTCATCAGCGTACCTTTAGCCTCGGGTCTGGTATAAATCAGTTCACGAATCTTGCATTGGCGGTTTGAAATCTCGAACAGCACATAACCTACGGCTTCGGAGTCCTTGATTGCTATGTATCCAGTGCCACCATCTATACGGAGGTCATCCAGCAACCGATCCCAGTCATCCTCATTCCTCACCACATATCCATTATATGCTTCCATAAATTTTTGGTAACATATGTTCATCAGGTGTATTTGCCCTTTTTCGACAGGTATTATGTCATCCAGGATTTTGCCTGCCGGGCCTAACATCTCCACATCCCCGCTATACACTAAATGGTGGTAACATATCTCCCATCCGTGTTTCCTGTAGAAATCATAGCGAAAAGGCAACAAAATGGACACCCACTCCTGGCGTATGCGCATAACCTCTAAAGCATACCGGATGAGTGCCCTCGCATCGCCTCTCCCTCTATACTGCGGCCAGGTCGAAAGGCCAACCAGATACGACGTCTTGACAGGATGCCCCCTCAGCATGATTTCGTATGGTAAAAGCTGAAGGGCGCAACGAACGCTGCCCCCATCATAAACCGCCAGAGTATTTTGACTCGTATATCTCCTGCTGAAAAACCAATTGACAAACTCGGGAGAGTCGTCAAAGCAGTATTCCCACAGCTTCTTTATTTGCACCACGTCATCAGGGCCAGCAAACCTTATCTCCATGGTCATTCCTCCGACAGATACCCAGTGTACTTCTCCACCATCTTAACGGGGTGATATGATCTCTTTGCCTGCCGCAAGCCGGGTAACCCCATGTCCTCTTCACGGTTTATATAGAGGACATCCTTCCAACAATGCTCAGCAAACTGCTGGTTGATCATGGCATAGCATCCATGATATTGCGCGTTGGCCTTTTCTACATGAATGACCGCCATTTCGGGATTAATGAGTTCCCCAAGAGAAAAAGCCTGGATCTTTCCATCAATCCTCAGTGCGCCGCCCTTGAGCTTTAAGGCATCGAAATTGCGCAATGCCTCCAGCACAGCCACCTTTTCATATTCCAGCCCGGGGATCGGGTCCTTGTTTTCCATCCACTCCAGCTCAGCCTGTATGCATTCCTCTATGTTGCTGTCACCCACAGGCTCATAGGTGTACTGATAGCTTTTCAAGAATTTATTTATGTGATTCCTCTTTTGATGATATTTCTTACCCTTCAGGTAAATGAGGTCCTCACTACGATAAACGTAATCATCATTGTTGGGATCCCTCTCGAATCTGAACAATCCAGGCACGGCTTCTTCCAGCATCCTCTTGGTAAAGTCAGTAACCCCCTTCATGACAACGGGATACCCTTGCTCTTTAAAATACTGAATCAGCTTATGAACGGCCCCATCTACTTTGCCATTTTCTCCGGGTATGGGCGGGAAAAAATAATGGAAGTCTTTACCAAACTTCCCTATGATACAAAGGCAATCCCCGATGATGGAAAACCTCAAATTAAAAGCATGCCGCCATATGAACATATTTGTAAATGTAAATTCTGAATTCTCATAATGCCTCAAAGAGAAATAGTGGTCAAATACAGGCTTATCTCCCAGATCTATTTCCTTGAAATATGTACCCACCATTACTACCCCTTTCCCTTCTTTTAATATATAATACCATTTTGGGACATTGAAACACAAATTTTGTTGATGGCCGGTCGGGGTAGTAATGGATTTCTCTCTGCTGTTACAGCCTATTGAGATGGAGCATAGCGCCATTACCATCGCTATTGGTTCCTATTTCAACGTTTGATAGCATCTCTTTTATGGCAGCCATTACGGGCTCCAAATTTTCGTAAAATATCACGATTAAATCCCCCGTTTTTGCTGTTCTCATGGCGGTTTTAAGCGCTTCAACTTCTGATAGGATTACCTCTACGTTGTTCGGATCTATACCTGAAGACAGAACGCCTTCCCGAAGCAGCTTGGCCACCTCGCCCCTGCATCGGCCCCTCAAGTCAACGTCTTCCTTGATTATCACGCGTTCAAAACCCTTTCCGGCTATAAATCCTATACGCCTGATGGTGTCATCCTGCCTATCCCCTGGAACCCCTATAATTCCAACCGTTCGGGATGCTCCCATTTTCTTGATGGCTTCTATGACTTGGGCATAGCCGCTGATATTATGGGCATAGTCCACCACTACTCTGAAATCCCTTATATTGAACACATTAAAACGCCCGGGGTTGTGGATCTCATCAGCATAGAAGGAAGCCAGGGCCTTCTGTATGGTCTCCATGGGTATTTTCATGGCATAAGCAACGCTTACGGCAGCCAGGCTGTTTTCGATGTTATATGTCAGCTTCCCACCGTAAGTAGCCGGGATCTTAGAAACATCCATGCACTCTATAAACCCGTCTCCTGTGGCGATGGTGATATGTTGCCCTTTCAGAAATACCGCCAGTCCCCCACCTGCCATGTGCCGGTGCACTATGATGTTGTCTTCTTGCCTAGAGAAGTATATTATATTGCTCTTTACTCGCTTGGCGGCTTCCACCACCATTGGGTCATCAGCATTAAGCACCACATATCCGTTGGTCTTAACGGCCTCTACCACCAATGACTTCACATGTAACAAATCCTCGAGGGTATAGACCCCGTCAATTCCTAGATGATCTTCGGAAATGTTGGTCAACACGGCGATATCGCTGAGATCATATCCCAAACCTGCTCTAATGATGCCGCCCCTGGCGGTCTCCAGCACAGCCACCTCCACCCTTTTGTCCGTCAGAACTGCCTTTGCACTAGCAGGACCCGTAGTATCCCCTTTCATGATACATCGATGGTTTATAAAAACGCCTCCGGTTGTGGTCATTCCTACAGTATAGCCATATGTCCTTAATATATGGGCAATCATGCGAACGGTGGTGGTCTTTCCGTTTGTCCCTGTGACTGAGATTATAGGGATGGAATGCTTGCTCCCCGACGGAAAGAGCATGTCTATAATATGTTGTGCCACGTTTCTCGGCTTACCTTTGGATGGGTACAGGTGCATGCGTATGCCGGGCGCGGCGTTTACTTCTATAACAGCTCCCATGCCTTCCTCTATAGGCCTGGAAATGTCAGGGCAGGCAATATCAACCCCTGCAATATCAAGGCCTATTATCTGAGCGGCCCTCACCGCAATCTCGCAATTTATAGGGTGTATCTTGTTGGTACAATCGATGGCTTCTCCTCCAGTGCTTAAATTCCCGTTGGCCTTTAAATACACCCATTTGCCCGCGGGAGGAATGCTATCTAAAGTATATCCTTGTTTTTTAAGCAGTGCCAGAGATATCTCATCTATCTTTATTTTGGTGAGCGGCTTTTCATGGCCTTCCCCTCGCCGCTCGTCCTTGTTCACCATCTCCACCAGCTGGGCTATGGTATGTATGCCGTCTCCCACCACATGGGCCGGAATCCTTTGGGCAACGGCCACTACCCTGTCGCCCACCACCAGCACTCGGTAATCATTCCCCTTGATGTATTTCTCCACTATGACATTTTCATCCACCTGTTTGGCGATATGGAAAGCCTGGATAACTTCATCAGGAGTGGTAAGGTTGAGAGAAACTCCTTTGCCTTGATTTCCCCTTTCAGGCTTGACCACCACGGGATAACCCAGCTGCTGTGCTATATCCAGTGCATCTTCGAGCGAGGTGCATACGCTGCCTTCAGGGACAGGTATCCCTGCTTCCCTCAACATCTCCTTGGTAAGAGTCTTATCGCAGGCTATATCAACCGAGATACAGCTGGTATTCTCGGTTATGGTGGCCTCTATCCTTTTTTGATACTTTCCGTACCCCAGCTGTAATATGCTGCCATTGCCGATTCTCGTGACGGGGATGCCTCTTTCCAACGCAGCCTCAACAATGGCTTTAGTGCTGGGCCCTAATTCATTTTTCATAGCCTTTACTTTTATCCTGTTGATGTGTGAATCGAGGTCAAAAGCCTGACCACTACACAGGGCTTCCACCAGTTGAATTGCACACCTTCCTGCTTCCAAACCCGCCACCTCATTTGTGTAGGCATATACAATGGTATACTTACTTGAACCTTCAATCTGCCTTGCCCTGCCAAAACTAACTTCATACCCGAGGAGATGCTGTATCTCCAGAGCACAGTGTTCAATGACGTGCGCCAGGTAGGTGCCCTCCCTGAGCCTGGTGACAAATCCGCCCGGGAAGCCCAAGGAACAGCGGTGCTGGTACAGGCCGGGCAGCAGCTTCAACAACGCCTCGTTAAATCCCTTTATGTCTTTTGTAGCCACATCGGCCAGTTCATCTAGGTCGACCACCATCTTGATTACCTTTTGATGGCTGTAGATGTTTCTCCCTCTAAAAGCTTTAAGCTCACAAATCTTCAAGATGACTACCTCCTGATCACCGGTGTTCGGGATTTGATATCGTACCTATAACCCGCCGGAAGCACGTGCATTACGACATTGGTCAGCGCCAGTATCTCGTCAGGTTTAAGTTCCGAAACATTGGTAAAATTCAGGGTTTTGCCGTCGAGTATGGTCACGGCATGGGAACCTATCACTTCAAATACCGCATCGTTGTCTATTATGATGGCGGTATCTTCGTCAATTCCCACCCCCAGCATATGGGGGTTTTGCGCTATAGCAGTAAGCAGGCGTCCAATCCTGCCCCTCTGGGCGAAGTGCTGATCTATCACTACATCTCTTAAAAGCCCCAATCCCGGGGCCATCTTCAGCGTACACTTCCTTGGCGCATCCTCATTGTTGCCCGAGATGATCATGGTCTCGCTCATGACAGAAGCGCCTGCGCTGGTCCCAGCTATCACCACCCCACGGTAATACGCTTGCTTTAGCTTCTCTTCGGCCTTGGTACCTCCAAGAAGAGAGGTAATGCGCAGCTGGTCACCGCCAGTAAAAAATATACACGTGGCATCATCAATGTTGTTTATAAGTTCATCATCGTTGGCATGACACCTGGAATCTATATGCACTACGCTTATGCGGCGTATACCCAAGCGTTCAAATATCCGGGTATATTCCTCGCCTATGCTTTTGGGATACTCAGTGGCTACCGTCATGATCACCATATGCCCCCCTTGTCCCCCTGCCAGTTCAACCAACTTTTTTAATATTACGCACTCGCCCTCTTTATCTTCAGCACCTCCAATTATCATGAGCTTGCCCTTTACCTTTTCCTCCATGTCCAGCTCCTCCAGCTATATTGATACAATATCTTTATTTTCCCAAAAATATAGAAGATTATTCCATAATAATTACATAAAAAAATACACCCTCAACAAGTGGGTGTATCTCTACTAAAAAAGGCCAGCATCTATAAATCTTATAGCGTTGTGCTATTAAAATTGCCATGAACAGATAATGAATAAATAGGATCCAGCCTTGTGGTACATTGGGGATAACCTATCATATACAAATTGTGCCATGCCCTATACCAAAAGCTTATGTTCACCTTTGGAAGCTTATATTCATCTTCGATTTCTCAGCTCTCGTTGCCTCAGCCCTTTCTATGGCCTTCAAAATTTTGCTTCTCTTGCGACGCCCATCTATATAGCTAACTCCCGTTAATATTGGAAATAAGGCAATTGGTATTATGGTTATATCGGGCATCATTTCCTCAAACGTAGTAAATATCTTAATATACGGCACTAACCAAATCCGCAATGCGATGCTAAACCAGTTAACATTACTTGTAGAAGACTTCATGATAGTAGCCAACAAATATAAAATGGTACTCGGAATAGATGCTATAAGACCAATTATAAAGCCTTTATAAGGAGCAAAAGCATCTTTTTTGGTATCATCCAACCCTTTACTGCTCATGTCAGCATATATAATCAACCAAAATATGGCTATAAAAAGGAGCCCTACAATCCATTGGTATATTTCATTTTCAAAAAGTCCCATCAATGATGGCATAAAAATAAACTGAGCCACCGACATGATAGCATGAGTCCCTAGTAATTTTAAACTCTGTCTTATAAGTCCCACTCTTTATCCCCTCCCCTTTTAAGTTTATTATACTATAAAACAGAGGCCATTGCCAGGCAATTTTGAAGAGGGGAGTATTAACAAAATGTTACTTCAAATGGTTTTTAAACACATAAATGGCAGCTTGTGTGCGGTCGTTTACATCCAACTTCTTAAATATGTTTGACACATGATTTTTAACCGTCTTTTCGCTTATGTATAGCTCATTGGCTATCTCCTTGTTGTTCTTGCCATCAGCTATGAGCAGCAAGACCTCAATTTCCCGCGGAGTTAGGTTATGCTGTTCAAACTGCCTTCTCACTGAACGGTAGCTCATCTTGTCAAAATCCTTTATAAGTTTGCCGGAAAGGTTGGGCTGTATGTATGTTTCCCCTCGGTAAACATCTCTGATAGCTTTCACAAGATGATCAACGTCAGCGTCCTTCATGATATATCCTGATGCACCTATCTTTACCGCTTCTAGGAGGTATTCCCGGTCGTCATGCACCGTAAGCACTATTATCTTGGCCGAGCAACCCCTTTCCTTAAGCTCTCTTATGGCATATATGCCGTTTTGAACAGGCATGTTTATGTCCATCAATATCACATCGGGGTTGAGAAGAAAAGTCTTTTCCACCACTTCTTTACCGTTGGAGGCCTCACCCACTACCTCTATATCATCCTCCAACTCGAGCAGCTGTTCTAGCCCTTTCCTGAAGAGAGAATGATCGTCAGCAATGAGTACTTTTATTTTCTCCTGTTTCATAGCTTTAATTACCCCTCCCTTTCAATGGCATTAAGTGGTATTTGTAGTAAAACTATAGTACCCCTTCCTTCCTGGGATTGGACAGACAATTTGCCCTTAAGCAACTCAGCTCGCTGCTTCATGCCGTATATGCCAAAGCCACCTTCATGGATATTGGCTATTTTTTGACCTTCAACTTTTTCTTTATCAAAGCCTATGCCATTGTCAGCAATCCTGCCCATCAAAAAGCCATCCCTTACATATATATTGATGTGGGCTTTTGATGCTTTTGAATGCTTCTTTATGTTATTCAGCGCTTCCTGCACGATCCTGAATACCGCCACCTCAATCACTTTATCCACGACTTTTCCATCCAGGTCATAAGCCTCCAATGTCACATCTATGCCCGTCTCCTCGATGAAGGTAGCTACATACCGCTGAAGCGTGGGCACCAGGCCTAAATCGTCTAGAGACATGGGACGCAGGTCGAATATGATCCTCCGTATTTCCTGAAGGCTAGATTTCACAAGCTGTTTTAGTTCGTTTATTTGCTCCCTAGCCCTCTCTGGATCCCTATCTAGCAGCTTTTCACACAGCTCGCACTTGAGCACGATGTTCGAAAGCGATTGAGCAGGACCATCATGGATGTCCCGAGCTAATCTCTGGCGTTCCTGTTCTTGGGCTGAGATTATCCTTATGCCCATCATTTCTTTTTTCTGCAGCTCATGTATTGTACAGCTTATATTGGACAGCGTGTCGACAAGATAGTTCATAGCCGCAGCCACGTGGGTAACCAGATATTCGGCTCTTTCTACGATCTCCCTTGCTCGCCGGATGCGCATCTCCAGCTCGGTCCTTTGAGCAATCAAGTACTGTTCATTTTCCCTTTTGAGAGCCAGCTTGATCTGCAGTTCCCTGGCAGTATCATACGCCATTTTGATGTCGTTTTCGCTGTAGAGCTTAAAATTTTTACTTACTATCATAAGCCTATAGCGGCTTTCCCTTTCTAAAAGCGACAGCCTCTCAACCTCTTCTATCGCTTCTTTTACTTTGCTCTGCAGTTCGGCTAATTTGACCTCCAGATCCTTCCATTCCTGTCGAACGCTCTCAGCAATTTCAAATATCTGCTTTTTGCCGTTTTCCAAAGATTCTATAGCTTTTTTTACTATTTCATCCAGCTGTTCAGGGCTGATCTTCTCGAACAAATCTACCCCCTCGCATACAAGAAAATCTACGTATATTTATTCGACAAAATTATTAAAATTCCTCTTTTAAATGACAATAAAAATAATTAAAATACAAAAAATCAAAGGCATGAAGCTCCAAGCCCCATGCCTTTTTTCTCGCAAGCAACATTTTATTTTAAAAAAATATGTTTAATGTTTATTTCGGCTCCTTTACACCGCTTTCAGTTATGATCAGGTCCATTGGGACATCAAAATGGCAAACGGGCACTCTATGCATCATCTGGAAATCGAATGCCAGCCCTATTTTTTTGGCAAAAGGCGGAACTTTCATTAAGAAACGGTCGTAATATCCTTTGCCATGGCCTATTCGATTCCCGTGCATATCAAATGCAATTCCAGGCACTATTATTATCTCCAAGATGCCAGGGTCAACCGGCCTTATGAATTCCTCTTTGGGTTCGAGTATTCCGTAATGTCCGGGTTCGAGTTCGTGTAACCCTTTAATTTCTGAGGCTAACAGGTCAACCTTTTGAGGGATGCAAACCGGTACCACCACAGTTTTGCCAGCTTTAAGCAAATCATGGATTATTTTCTCGGTCCTCACTTCTCCCGGCATGTTTACGTACACCATGATGGTTTTGCTATTTTTTATAAGGTCCAAAGAGAGCAAGATCTCGGCTATTCGCTGGCTTTTACAATCGATTTCCTCCCGGCTCATCTCCCTTCTGCGCTTCAGCATAATTCGCCTTACATCCTCTTTTGTCACAGCTCGTGCCTTGTCTATCAACGTACATCAGTCCCTCCTACGCTTTTGCTGTTCCTTCATCAGACGTAAATCCTGGGTATTCTGCGCCCTATGCCCGTTAAGATCTCATACGAGATGGTTCCGCATAAGCTCGCGATATCTTCAGCTGAGATGGTCTCTTCCCCCTGGGTTCCAATGAGCACCGCGGTATCACCAGGTTTTACCCCCGGGATGTGAGAGACATCCACCATTACCTGATCCATGCACACTACGCCTACAATGGGAGCCCTCCGGCCGTTTATTAAAACCCATCCCCTGTTGCTTAGCAATCGGCTATACCCATCTGCATACCCCACTGGAAGGGTAGCGATACGCATAGGCCCCTTGGCGATAAAAGTTCTACTGTAGCTGATGCTATCCCCTTTATCTATATCCTTAACGTGCACCACCTTTGTTTCCCACTGAAGTATTGGTTCAAGGTGCACCGATGAGCGTTTGACGGCTGTGGAAGGGTAATAGCCGTACATAGCAATTCCTGCTCGCACTAAGTTGAAATGGGCATCGGGGCAATCTATAATGGCAGCGCTGTTTGCAGCATGAACCCACTTGAAATTTACGCCGTCGCTACGAAGGACATCGAGAATATTTAAAAACCGTTTTATTTGTTGATTGGTAAAGGACTTATCTTCTTCATCCGCTGAGGCAAAATGAGTAAATATCCCTTCCAATGTCAAATGACCGTATGATCTTACCTCGGCACAAAATTTCCTTATGCTTTCAATATCTACCAGCCCGATACGTCCCATGCCGGTATCCACCTTAAGGTGTACCGCTACCTTCTTGTTCAAACGCTGTGCTTCATAATCTAGAAGCTTTGCAACCTCCAGCGAAAACACGCACTGGGTTAAATCGTATTCTACCACCGTCTTTACCTGAGTCTCATCTATGCCTCCAAGAACCAAAATAGGTGCGGTAATGCCAGCTTCCCTGAGCTCAGCCCCTTCCTCCGGTATGGCGACTCCCAACCACGAAGCGCCGGATACCAAAGCCTGGTGCGCCACACCGATCGCTCCATGGCCGTAAGCATCTGCTTTTACAACCGCCATCAATTGAGTACTAGGCTTCAACATGCGCTTTATATTCTTTATATTCCTGTCCAATTTATCAAGGTCGATTATCACTTTACTGGGTCGCATCTCAAATCACCTGATTTCTAGTCATTTTGTCCCCAAACCATTTACATCATCCTCTGTCAACACGCTGATCTCTTCCTTTTTTAACATTTCCTTGGCCGCTTTGAGGTCGTCTACTTTAAAGAGTATCAGCGCTCGCTCGGCGGGCCGCCGCACAAAAGAATACAGGTACTCCACACTTATATCTCCTTTGCTCAATATATCCAGAACCTTGTGCAGCCCCCCGGGCCTATCAGGTACTTCCACCGCCAGCACCTCAGTGGTATTTACGGTATACCCGGCCTGGCGCAATACCTCTAATGCCTTTTCAGGATTATCCACAATGATTCGCAATATCCCAAAATTAGTTGTATCAGCTATCGATATGGCACACATGTCAATATCATGTTCGGCCAACACCTTTGTGACCTCGGCCAGCTTTCCCTTTTTGTTTTCCAAAAACACCGAGATTTGAATCACGGGATCTTCCCCTCCCTTCTCACAGCTTTCGCCGGTCAATTACGCGCCTGGCCTTGCCCTCTGAACGCTCGATGGTCTTTGGTTCCACCAACTTAACCCTGACCGACAAGCCAAGGGTACTCTGTATCTCATTGGTTATCTTGCGGTTGAGCTCCTCCAGCTTACGAACCTCATCGGAGAATAGCTTGTTGGATACTTCCACCCATACTTCAAGGACATCTAAATTGTTTACCCTGTCCACCACAAGGAGATAGTGTGGCTCTGTTTGTCCTATCTCCATAAGTATGCTCTCGATCTGTGAAGGAAATACGTTTACTCCCCGCACTACTATCATGTCATCGGTCCTGCCCAGCACCTTTTTCATCCGAACGTGAGTCCGTCCACATGGGCAGGGCTGGTAATTCAACGCGGATATGTCTCTGGTGCGATACCGTATTACTGGCAGGCCTTCTTTGGTAATGGTGGTGATCACCAGCTCGCCCGTCTCACCTTCCGGCAGCACTTCCCCGGTCTCCGGATCAACTATTTCGGGTATAAAGTGATCCTCAAATATGTGAAGCCCACACTTGTATTGGCATTCACTGGCCACTCCCGGCCCTATAACCTCGCTCAAGCCGTATATGTCTATAGCAGATATCTGAAACTTGGATTCTATTTCCCTGCGCATACCCTCGCTCCAGGGTTCAGCGCCGAAAATTCCGTATTGAAGCTTGATCTCTTCCCTTTTTATCCCCATTTCTTCCATGGTCTCTGCTATATGCAGCGCATACGACGGGGTGCATGCCAATACAGTAGTGCCGAAATCCTTCATGATCATAATCTGCCTTTTGGTATTGCCACCAGAGATGGGAATGACGGAAGCGCCAATTCGCTCGGCACCATAGTGCACCCCCAAGCCTCCGGTAAAGAGGCCGTAACCATACGCTATCTGGATGACCGAATCCTTTGTAGTACCTCCACACACCAATGTCCTGGCCATGAGCTCAGACCAGGTGATTATATCCTTTCGGGTGTAGCCCACCACAATAGGCTTACCCGTTGTGCCGGAAGAGGCATGTACTCTCACGATTTCACTCAGTGGAACGGCAAAAGTGCCGTAAGGATAATTATCCCTCAGGTCCTGTTTGGTGGTAAAAGGAAGCTTGTGTAGATCTTCAACGCCCTTTATATCCTCGGGAACCAATCCCATCTCCTGCATACGCTGACGGTAATAGGGTACGTTGTGGTATACCCTACGTACCGTTTCAACCAGACGCTGTGACTGCAGCTCTCTCAGTTGCTGCCGGTCCATACATTCATGAGCTTTATCCCAGTACATCCCTGCTACACCTTCCTTAATTCGACAATGACCCGTTTCCTAAAGCGAATTATGATAATTCTGAATTATATCCCCTGTGAAATGCCTCTAAATTGATTTCCACTGTTTTCGGTGGTACAACCGCATTTATGGCTTTTTCCCACGCTTCAGGCGCCGTATTAAGCAATCGTGCCAACACTCCAATTAAGACCATATTGGCTACTTTTGCGTTCCCCAGCTCCTCTGCAACAGCCAAAGCGTCAAAGAACACGGCGCCAGCGCAAGCCCTTCGTATCCTATCTTCCAAATCTTTTGGATACTCATATTCTCCCATGATTACCGACATGGGCTCTATCTCCTGGGAGTTTATTATAGCCCTGCCCTGGGGCTTTAAAAAATGGATCCACCGTAAGGCCTCCATTTTTTCAAAAGCCAGCAATATATCAGCGGTGCCGGGTTCTACCAGCGGCGAAAACACCTTTGTCCCGTATCTGACATGGGTAACCACGCTGCCGCCTCTTTGGGCCATTCCATGCACCTCTGATATTTTGACGTCATACCCTAAATCTACAAATAGCCTGCCCAGTACCCTGCTTGCAAGCAGGGTACCCTGACCGCCTACGCCCACTATGAGTATACTCCTGGTATCCATATTATATTATTCACCTGCCCTTCTTAATGCCCCAAACTTGCAGACCTTAACGCACAGCCCGCAACCGTTGCACAATGTCTGATTAATGTACATGCCGCCGGGCTTTTTCTCGATGGCGGGGCAACCCAGGCGCAGGCAAACTCCGCAAAGCCGGCAAGCATCCTCGCTAATGGACACAGGTATTTTAGACTCTTTGGACAGCAGAGCACAAGGGCGCTGTGCAATGACTACAGAGGGCTCTTCCCTCTGTGTTTCTTCCTTGAGGACCTTTTCGACCTCTTCAAGCTCAAAAGGGTCAACCACTCTGACGTGTCGTATACCTATGGCTTTTATGAGGTTTATCAGGTTGAGGGGCGGAACAAGATCTCCCTTGATGGTGCGCCCCGTCCCTGGATGGTCCTGATGCCCTGTCATGCCCGTGGTAGAGTTATCCAGTATCACCACGGTAGAAGCCCCCTGGTTATAAACCACATCTATTAGCCCCGTGATCCCGGAATGTATAAATGTGGAATCGCCGATGACTGCTACCAGCTTACTGGAGAAATCCCTGCCCCGCGCTTTTTCCATTCCATGGGCCATTCCAACGCTGGCTCCCATACACACGCAAGTATCAATAGCCTTAAGGGGCGGCAAGGCTCCTAGAGTATAACATCCGATATCCCCGGTGGCATGAAGCCTGAGCTTTTGCATCACATAATATATCCCCCTATGGGGGCAACCAGGGCACATGACAGGCGGACGCGGTGGGAGATCCTGCGCTGGCCTTACGTCAAGCGCCTTGCCAGCGATCCTCTCGGCTATCATGTTTGCGCTCAGTTCGCCCTGCACAGGGAATATCTCTTTCCCAATGGCAGCGATGCCCCAGCTCTTGATTTGCTCTTCCAGCACCGGCTCTAGCTCCTCTATGACATACAGCTTTTCTACCTTCCTAGCAAATGACTCGACAAGCTTTCGAGGAAGAGGGTTGACCATGCCCAGCTTTAAAAACGAAGCGTTGGGCAGCGCCTCTTTGGCATATTGATAGGCTATACCGCTGGCTATGATGCCTATAGAGGTATCTCCCATTTCAATGCGATTTATCCATAAATCGTTAGCAGCCTGGGCTAAAGCCTTCATACGCCTTTCCACTTCCCCATGGCGCTTTCTTGCCATGGCCGGCATCATAACGTTTTTCTCGGGTAATTTTCTGTATTCTTTAAGGGGCACATCCGCCCGCTGCCCCAAAGCCACAATGCTCTGTGAGTGGGCAACGCGGGTGGTAAGCCTAATCAACACAGGAGTATCATATTCTTCACTGAGATCAAAGGCAAGCTTGACGAAATCCAAGGCCTCCTGGCTGTCAGACGGTTCCAACATAGGCACTTGAGCTGCACGGGCGTAATAGCGGCTGTCCTGCTCATTTTGAGAGCTGTGCATACCGGGGTCATCGGCTACTACAATCACCAGGCCAGCATTGACACCGGTATACGAAACGGTAAACAAGGGATCGGCCGCCACGTTAAGCCCCACGTGTTTCATAGCCACCATAGCTCTCGCACCGGCGAATGAAGCGCCTATGGCCACCTCCAACGCAACCTTTTCATTGGGCGACCATTCGGCATAGATTTCGTCATATTGCGCTGCAAATTCGGTGATTTCGGTGCTAGGCGTGCCAGGATATGCTGTTGCTACCCTTACCCCCGCCTCATAAGCTCCCCTTGCAATTGCCTCATTTCCCAACATTAACTTCTTCACGTTATCCTCCCAAAACACCCGTTATCGTTTTTAAGGCATGGCATTTTTAGCACAGCCACTTAATGGCATTACATTTTTACCGCTATTGGCAATACTTGCTTTTGTAAAAATTGCCTGCACATAATGAATTTTTGTTGCAAATTTATATACTTTAAAATTATAAATCAATTTACAAAAAAAAGAAAGGTCCTAGCGTCAATTTTAATACAAAAAGGGTATGCCCTATGGGCATACCCTCCTCCTTAATTTTTAGCCTAAATATTGCTTATTGTGGAACAAAGGTGGCACAATCAGTTTCCTGGGTGGTTCGAGCGTTTCGCGGTTGAATCTCAATTTTAGCGGCGCCGCAGTAATCACCATCCATGTGGTAATGGCAGGTGTTTACCACGCACTTGACCCCAGGAAGAGGCTGATTTTTTTTCGGTACGCGGCCTTCCATTTCATGCATCCCTCCCATAAAAGATTTCTATCTTAGCTTTTGTATTAAAGGAGGGTTTTATTCTTTCCGACCTCAATTACCACAAATGTCTTTATCCATTTATCTCGCAATTCATAATGATTTAGCCTGTAAAATGTAATTTCGGAAGTTAAATCTATCATATCGGCCGAAAAGCATTCCTCTACCATGGCACAAAGGGCACGGTAAACCGTCAAAAGCCGATGATAGCAAAAACTTAACTAAAAAATTAAAAGGAGGGCCTTTCGCCCTCCTCATTCACCGCATTAAAAACATATAGCCCTTACTTCGTAAGCTTATTCGTTAAAATATATGGCCTTTCCTGTCTTGGCAGACTGGTATATAGCCTCAAGGATTTCAGTTACAACCAGCGCTTCTTCCGGTTTGACCACCGGCTCGGTATCGTTTATTATGGACTCGATCCACATCCTGGCTTCCTTGTCTCCGGGCGACTCAACCGCGCTGGCATCGTAGAAGTCTACTCCAGAAGCATCAAGCCCCGGTTTGGTTATATATAACTTGCCGTATTTTTCACCATTTATACGCAAACCATCCCACATGTCGGCTCCTGCCTCAGTTCCGCACAGAGTGGTCTTGGCTTCTCCTATCATCAAAGTGTTCAATGCCCAGCTGGCTTCCAAAATGATGGTCGCTCCATTTTCCATGACTATAAATCCAAAAGCGGAATCCTCTACGGTAAACTTCTTGGGATCCCATGGCCCCCACGCATTTGCAGCGTTCTCCCGTTGAGAGAGCTTATGATATACAGTACCCATAACGCTCTTGACTTTATAATTGTTCATCATCCAGAGGGTCAAATCCAAAGCATGGGTTCCTATATCGATAAGTGGCCCTCCGCCCTGTTCCTCTTCATCCAGGAATACGCCCCAGGTGGGAACCGCACGGCGCCTTATAGCATGAGCCTTTGCAAAGTATATCTCGCCCAACTCCCCGTTTCTGCACAGGGTGTACAGGTACTCCGAATCAGGCCTGAAACGATTTTGGTAACCGATGGTCAGCTTTTTGCCCGTACGTCTGGCAGTTTCAACCATCTTGCGGGCATCGGCCGCAGTTTTAGCCATTGGCTTCTCGCACATGACGTGTTTACCTGCTTCAAGGGCATCAACTGTTATGTAGCCGTGAGACTTATTGGGCGTACAGATATGTACCACATCTATTGATTTATCCTCTAGAAGCTTCCTGTAGTCAGTATAAACCTTGGCATCCTTTGATCCGTATTTAGCAGCTGCTGCTTCAGCCCTCTGCTCTATGATGTCACAAAATGCCACCATCTCAACGCAATCCAGCTTGGCCAACCCCGGCATGTGCTTGCCGTTAGCTATTCCACCGCATCCTATAATTCCCACTCTAACCTTTTCTTTGCAGCCCATTATTAACCCTCCCTATTCCTTTTGGTAAAATACCTTATTTCATGATAAAATATTACCATATTGAAAGTATTTTTTCAACAGCTTAAATTTTACAGCAATTTGGCGGATTGCCGCTATTTAAGCCCCATTCCGAGTTTTATAAACCTGAACATTCGATCAGCCGCATCCTTTAAAAGCTCCTCGGATCTGGCTATAGCCTCGTCTAGCGACATGGGAGCATTCACGGTGGGCATAACGCTATATATTCCGCATTCATATACCCTCTGCACTTCTGGCCCCATACCACCTACTATGGCAACCACCTTGACCCCTTTTGGCTTGCAGCGCCTGGCTATCCCCACCGGCACCTTACCGTACACCGATTGCCCGTCAATCCTGCCTTCGCCAGTTATCACAAGATCAGCTCCTTCGATCAGGTCATCAAACTTTACATAATCAAGAACAGCGTCAATCCCCGACCTCAACGTTGCCCCAAAAAAAGCCACCAGTGCGGCTCCAAGCCCACCTGCTGCGCCGGAGCCAGGAACCCTGCTCATATCCATACCAGTTGTCTCCTTGATAAGCCGCTCATAGTTTCTCATCCCCGACTCCAAAATGTCGAAGATTTCCTCAGTTACCCCTTTTTGCGGACCGTACACAGCAGTAGCGCCCTGAGGTCCCGTAAGGGGATTGCTCACATCGCATATAACGGTGATGGTGCTCTCTTTTATGCGCGGATCCATATCATCCAGAATGATCTTGTCGATAAGCTGCAGCTGTTTACCGCCAAGGCCCACTTCTTTACCTGATCCATCCACGAATTTTACTCCTAACGCTTGGGCGGCACCAATTCCCCCGTCGTTGGTGGCACTACCGCCAATCCCTATGATGAAATCCCGGATACCTTCATCGAGCGCCTTCCTTATGACCTCACCAGTACCATAAGTAGTGGCATTCAATGGGTCCCTTTTTTCAGTAGGGATAAGGGGCAGTCCAGATGCCTGCGCCATTTCGATTACCGCTGTCCTGCCGTGAATTATGCCGTATTTGGCCTTAACGCGCATCCCTGGCAGCGGGCCCATTACCTCAACTGTCCTGTACTCACCTTTGGCAGCTATAACAAGCGCGTCCACTGTTCCCTCACCGCCATCAGCAATGGGAACTTTTATCACCTCTAAAGGCGAAAAGTGCCGTCTTGCTACCTCTTCCAGATGTTCAATAACTTCCTGGGAAGAAAAAGTCCCCTTAAACGAATCTGGTGCCAATACGATTTTCAAGTTTAACACCTCCATCTTTGCAGGCTATTAACGCTTACCTAACCATCATTTTGTCAAGCGCTTTCAAGGGAAAGGGCCACCTCCATCATAAGCGCACATTCTATTCTCTTGCGCTGCATAACGCACGCCAGTTCGTTTGGAATGTCTATGCTTCCGTTTGTAAAATACGCGTTGGCATGGCACCCACCAGAACAGAAATATTTGGCCCAGCAATCCCTGCACTTTTCCTTGGTCAAAATATTGCACCTTTTAAACCGATCTGACAACCCCCTAGGGTCATCTATACCCTTAAATACATCTCCCATTATAAACTGAGGCTGCCCAACAAATTGGTGGCAGGGATAGAAATGCCCCTCAGGCGATACCGCCAGGTATTCAAATCCCGCACCACAGGCTACAATTCGTCTTTGAATACATGGGCCCCCATATAGATTTACATTGAAGTGATAAAAGTTAAGCCTTTTCCCCGTTTTCAAATATTCGATGCATCTTTTAGCCAACTTCTCATATTCATCCAAAATTGCAGGTACATGCTCTTCGGTGATGTGAAACGGCTGACCGCTACCCACCACGGGTTCAATTGATATTTCGTCAAAACCCAACCCTGCAATATGAAAAACATCCTCGGAAAAATCCAGGTTTTTATTGGTAAATGTTCCACGAATGTAATAGCTTTTGTTCCCTCTGCTGCTTACCAATTGTTTAGCAGAATTCACAATTCTATCATAACTTCCTCTCCCATTTCTGTGATATCTCATGGAATCATGGATACTTTTTCTTCCGTCCAGGCTTATAACCACGTTATCCATGTTTTCATTTATATAATCGATCTTTTCCCTGTCCAGGAGAGTGCCGTTGGTGGTTATAGTAAAATGAAACTTTTTCCTGCCCTGCTTCTCTATTTCTTTCCCATAAGCAACTACGCTTTTTACCACATCAAAATTGAGGAGCGGTTCCCCTCCAAAAAAGTCTACCTCAATATTTCTTCTATTTCCGGAGTGGCTGACGAGATAATCCAGCGCTCTAAAAGCTACTTCTTCTGGCATAAGCATCCTATCAGAACAGTAGCTCCCCTTGGACGCAAAACAATACTTGCAACTAAGATTGCAATCATGAGCCACATGAAGGCACAGGGCTTTTAGACCATTATCATTCTCAAGCTGTTGTAGAAGGCTTGCCTCGCCCAGTTCGGGGCTGTACAGCATACCCTCTTCCTTTAACCGCTCGATTTCCTCGCAAGCCTCTTTAACATTATCTACGCCAAAGATCTCCTTAAACTTTTGAATTGCTTTATCCTTTGAAAAATCATCGGGAAAAGCTTTTAAAATTTCGTAAGTTATCCTGTCGAGGCTATGTACGCTCCCGCTGTTTACATCTACAGCGATATAAAATCCATTTACTTCAAAAGCATGAACCAATTTAAGCTCCCCTCCACTCAAAAGCATGTACTGTTTAACTTCCTTCGACACCATAAGCGTCGATAAATATTAAAACGTTAATAATAATATTATCACTGAACAATCTGTATGTCCATTATAAAACAGCCGAAAATATTATATACATATTAAATTTGCGCCCAATATCACGCAGCTTGACATAACCGGAATGTAACTAAAATGTAACTAATATACTGTACGTGTAACAACAGATCCTTTCATATGATTTCAAATCACACTTCTGGGAGGAATATGCCATGGAAAACCCAATATACTCTTAATCACCACCGATCAACAGAGGTTTGACACTATCAATGCATTGGGAAATCAATACATATACACACCTCACCTTAATTGGCTAGTTGATCAAGGAATAACTTTCACCCGCTGTTACGCC
>JAMNZI010000186.1 GCA_023622385.1 Bacillota bacterium
ATCCCCTCGCCAGTTTAAAGATGTGAACGGTTTAATGGTTCAGCCCGATCGAGGATTTAAATTGACAACGGAAGTACTTCGTAGAAAGCCTGATTCAGCACTAATTTGGTATGAGGACTTTCGAGATGAAAATCCGCTTCCATCCAGCTATTGGACAACATTAAGCGGAGAGTGGGAGGTGTGGCAGAACAAGAATGATCCAGCTACTCGCCCTTATTCACAGCTTGATGGACATGGGAGGTTGGCGTGGAAATATAATGGTTTCTCAGATGTTCATTTAAGAGCGAGATTAGCTTTTCCTTCAGATGGAAGTGGTCGAGCTGGCATTTTTTGTGGAGAACTCTTTTGCTGTTTAAATATTAATTCAACTATATAATGGTTCTACTCTAATCGGAAGCTATGCAACCGAAATTTCTAAAACTCCATCATCAGATCTTCGCTCAAATCCAAGAATGTACACCATTGAAATGAGGATACGTAGTAATTCTGTAAGGGTTTATTCTGGAGCAAGTAGTATTTTGCGATTCACAGCGTCGCTTGATGGTTATTCAGGTGGTTATGCCGGAATTCAATCGGATGGACGTATTCTATGTGAATTAATAAGATTAGGAGATGCCTGGACTTATGAACCTTATGAAAGATTTGATGTAATCTTCCCAGATGGAACTAGAACGGAGTATGGGAGACTAGAAAGAACTGGTGTTACATGGGATAGTGAGTTTCAGGTTTTTACAGTTAACAGTGATGTGGAGGAAGCTTCAACAAGAAGTCAGGATATTTCCATGGATTATGATTTTTTTCACTCAGAGCTTTTATCATTGGTCTGTGGAAATGACTATTCAGTAAAGATTGTGCCTAAGGACATTAATGTATGGATTTCACGCCTATTTCTCGGGGATGCTGATGGCTTCTCAATTCTTTACTACCAAGACGTGGATAGCCTAGTCTATTGGGCAAATGAGGCAACGTATCGATGGAAGCTTAGGGGGATTGCGATATGGTCTCTGGGACAGGAGGATATGAGGTTATGGGAAGCCTTACCTAAACAAATATAATTAACACACTGAACCAAGAGTGTTTGCGATAATGCAGACACTCTTTTTATATATGCACCAATCATGAAGGAGCATTCCTGTTAGAAGGATTTTAGGGGACTTGAAATAAAAAGAGCCCTCTTGGTATGATACGGGGTGTCAAAGCGTCGACGAATTGACCCCTAATTTGTTAACCAAGGAGGACTCCATAATGGATTTTAAACAAAACCAAAAAATAAATCAAGTCACCGATAAAACGCTCGTTGTAGGGATCGATATTGCCAAGCAGACACACTACGCTTGCTTTGTGGATGACCGCGGCCGGGTGCTCCAAAAATCATTCTCCGTACAACAGGATGGAGGTGGATTCGAGCTATTCTATCAACGTGTATTGGCAGCCATGAAAGAAAACGAAAAAACAGAAGTCATTGTCGGGATTGAACCTACTGGCCATTACTGGCTCAATTTGGCCTACTTCCTAGAGGAGCGAGGCATTCCATTAGCTATGGTTAACCCCATGCATGTCAAGCGTTCAAAAGAGTTAGACGACAATCTACCAACCAAACATGACCGCAAAGATGCACTGGTAATTGCCCGTCTTGTAAAAGATGGACGCTTCAGCTACCCTCGTATCCTTAAAGGCATGGAGGCCGAACTGCGTGTCGGTTCATCCTTTAGAAGTAAGCTGACAGAGGAACTTGGTGCTGTCAAAAACATGATGATCCGCTGGCTAGATCGCTATTTTCCTGAATTCACTCAGGTGTTTCCGTCATTCGGAAAAATGGCATTAGCTGTACTTGAATGCACACCATTTCCAAGTGATCTTCACCAGAAACAACCCGATGAGGTGTTATCACTTTATCGCAAGGTCGAGGGGCTCAAATCCCCCCAGAGACCAAAAGCAGTGCGTCTTATAGAAGTCGCTGCCAACTCAATCGGAGTAACAGAAGGACGTGAGATGGCCCGTATCGAAATCGCCACACTAGTCCGCCGTTACCACCAGCTAGAACAAGATATCGAAAGCATTACTCAACACTTAGTTGAGCTTGTAAAAACGACCGTAGAATACAAATGGCTCTCAACGGTTCAAGGGCTTGGAGATACAACCATTGTCGATCTGTTAGCTGAAATCGGAAGCTTTTCGCACTACCAAGATCCACGCCAACTAATCAAACTCGCGGGATTAACGTTACGTGAAAATTCCTCCGGACAGCACAAAGGACAAAAACGCATCTCCAAACGAGGCAGAAGAAAGCTGCGTGCCCTCCTGTTCCGAGTAATGATGCCGATGATTCGCCACAACGAAGCCTTTAGAAAACTACATGAGTATTACACAAACCGTCAGGTTAACCCGTTACGCAAGAAGCAATCCATCGTGGTTCTATGCGGAAAGCTATTAAAAGTATTACATGGAATTAGCACAAAGCACAAAGCGTTTGACGCACAGCGAATGATGAAGGATATTCCTAGTCTCGCAGAGGCTATGTAAGCCCTACATCCCCTTAAAAGACCTAGACAACAGGATGACACGGAGAAGCTGGCACTATTTTTTCCATTCGACCTCGAGTCCCTAAAGGAGCTTCGCTAGCCTCTGCCTTATGACTAGACCGAACGAAGGAATGTAGGCACACTGATGCCCAGAGACATGGGAGGGTACGTCATCATAAGCTACGCAGAGATCCATTGTGCATCGCATAATTCCCTATCACTACTTTCCACCATTATCCAGTAGTGACCGCGTAGCGTACCCACCTGTTGGAATAGTTTCACATATTATGAAAATACTTCAGGTAACTTTGTCGAAAAATATTTTTTTGACACCGTACCAACGGCTCAAACCCTTGGTACATCAACATTTATAGAGGGAGGTAAAAATAATGAAGGAAATTTGGAGTTGGATACAAACTGCGTTTACTGTACTTGGTGGACTTTTAGGATGGTTTTTAGGAGGTTTTGATGGATTTTTATATGCATTAGTGGCATTAATGGTGGCTGATTATATCACCGGTGTCATGTGTGCCATTGTTGAAAAGAAACTATCAAGTGAAATAGGGTTTAAGGGCATATTCAAAAAAGTACTTATTTTTATTCTAGTTGGAGTTGGACATTTGATTGATACAAATCTGATCGGAGATGGGAGCGTGCTTCGGACTGCTATCATCTTTTTCTATTGCTCCAATGAAGGTGTATCTATGCTAGAAAATGCTGGTCGATTAGGACTACCAATACCAGAAAAATTAAAAGATATCCTTGTTCAGTTGCATAATAAAGGAGGTAAGGAATATTGAATCTAAGAAAACTTATTCTGACTGAAAATGCTTGTTATAAGGCAGGTAAAAAGATTACACCGAAAGGTATCATGGTTCATAGCACCGGTGCCAACAATCCTTATCTTCGTAGATATGTTGGGCCGGATGATGGTTTATTAGGTGTAAATCAGTACAATAATCACTGGAATCAGGATAGGCCCGATGGAAAACAGGTTTGTGTCCATGCTTTCATTGGAAAACTTAAGGATGGTTCAATTGCTACCTATCAAACTCTACCATGGGACCATCGAGGGTGGCATGCTGGAGGAAGTGCAAATGATACACATATTGGTTTTGAAATATGCGAGGATGGATTGACCGATGCCTCGTATTTTAATGCGGTTTATAAAGAAGCGGTAGAGCTTTGTGTTTATCTTTGCAAATTATACAATCTAACTGAAAAAGATATTATTGGCCATTATGAAGGCTATCAAAGAGGAATCGCAAGTAATCATGGTGATCCGAAAAACTGGTTTCCTAAGCATGGAAAGAGCATGGATACATTTCGTGCAGATGTAAAAAGCCTCTTAAGTGAAGGAGCTAAATCTGGAGAAACAGAGAAAAAGAAATACTACCGCGTTCAAATCGGTGCTTATTCCGTAAAAGCCAATGCAGAGGCCCAGCTTGCCAAAGCGAAAAAGGCTGGCTTTACGGATGCGTTTATAAAGTATGATTAACACTTTTACCTATGACCTGAGGAGTGTAATAGCTCTTCGGGTCATTTTTTTTTGACCTTTAGGGGTTCGAATCATTAGGGATTTTTGCATATAGGTGCAGGGGTCTACCTGTAGAAATGGAGGTTACCTATATGCAGATTACTAAAATTACAGATAAACAGGATCTACTATTAAATCCAAAAAGGAAATATCTAAGTGCCGAGGCTCTTCAAAGAGAATTTGATTATTATAGGGCGGAAAAGCTATTACATCAAATGCTTGATAAGGGTCTTATTTCAAAGGAAGAGTTCAACAAAATTATGCTATTAAACCGCGAAACTTTCTCACCTATGTTAGCACAGATAATGCCCGATATTCCTTGATATACTGGGCGTTCAGAGGTAATATGTGACCTACCAAAAAGGAGGTGAGTCGATGAAAAAGATAACAAAAATAGACGGGAATAAGGGTACATCAATTATCAAGCCAAAATTACGAGTAGCTGCTTATTGTCGTGTTTCTACGGACAGTGATGAACAGTTAGTGAGCCTAGAAGCACAAAAATCCCATTATGAGACTTACATAAAGGCAAACCCAGAATGGGAATATGTTGGCTTGTATTATGATGAGGGAATTAGTGGCACTAAAAAAGAAAACCGAACGGAACTTCTCAGGATGCTGTCAGATTGTGAAAATAAGAAGATCGACTTAATTATTACA
>JAMNZI010000196.1 GCA_023622385.1 Bacillota bacterium
GCTATACCAAAATAAGATCTGCACCGGCGAGGAGGCGGCACAATGCAGGGACTGCATCGAAAGGCGGATCAATTCGGTTGGCATGGAGGTTGATATGGGGCGCGGGGATCACCTCAAATTTAAACGGGATGAGGGCAAATTTGCATAGACACCGCTTGCATGGCGGTGTCTTGCAGTCCGCCCAATTATAAGCAGCAGTTGCTGTATTCCAGGCAGCGATTTTGTTTACGCAGCGTAAATGCCCATCTATTCGACAGTGATTGCCTGGCCGTACGCTGCCATGCTGAAGGCCCTTTCGGCATCCGCAACGGGCATGCCCTTTATGTTCATCTGGTTTACATCTGCTATTCCCACATTTTTATTTTTTAAGTCCCACAGATACCGTATGGCTTCAGGGTGGAACCCTAAAAGGCGTGCCCCTATGGTATCCACGGCAACGGGATCGGTACCGCTTATTACGATACCGGCCCGGCAAGGAATGCCGTTGTGAGGGCCTGTGCCTATCATGGCGGGGTTGGTGCTCACTATCGATAGGTCTATGGGGATTACCTGCGCCATGGCGCTTATAAAGCCATGGACGTCATCGTGTATGCCCAGATTCTTTTTGGGATAGCCGTGTTCTTCGGCAGGGGGCCAGCCCAAAGCGATATTCTTTATGGCCGCGGTCATTGTGGCCACGCTGTGTATCTTAAGCTGCGCAAATGAGATGAGGAAAGTCATCTCCTGGTACAGCTTGTTCAAATTTGTGGCCGGTGGGGAAGAGTGATTCAAATTCACTCTGACGAACGGACCGAAGTTCAGGTCAACGAATTCCACCTGTTCCTCATTGATGATTTTATCGTAGCCAACCGCCTTCATGATGTCTGCGGTGGTCCTTTGGGCTGAACCCGTGGCCACCACTATCCTGCGGGGGTTCTTTTGTTTAACGAACCTTATAATGGCGCGCAGGCTCTCGGGGCCTACCACATCGCCGGTTTCGGGCCCCACCGGTTTTACCCAGTTGGGCGTTATCACGACGACGTCGTTGGAATTGATCATGTTTTCTGCCTGAATCAGGTTCAGCGATTCAATTATGGCCTGGCTTTCGTTGCTGTTTATGGCAATTCCTATATCAGCGGTGTTTCTCCGTCTCTGTCGCAATCTTATACACCTCCGCCTTTAGTTTGCCAATTATGACAGCCGTTATTCTCCACAACAGGGCTAAAATACCCATAAAAAAACCGGAGAAGAAACTATTCTCCGGAATTTTGAAAAGCTTTACAGAAAGCTTTTATCGATGGCTCAATATTGCTTATTGGAAATTGATATTTTCAACGCAGAGGCACCTATGTAATTGGCTTTTCAACCGTTTTTGCCCTTTTTTATCCATTGGGCAACTTGAACGGTACGGCGGGCCTGATGGAATACGGCCTGTTTTACGTCTTCCACCATCTTGCCGTCCTGCCCCTGGGTGACCGAAGTCCCGTATGGATTCCCTCCCGCCGTAAACACCGAATTATCGGTAAATCCGGGTGTGACGATGATGGCGCCCCAATGCATCATACAGGTATATATCTCCTTTACGGTGCCCTCCTGGCCGCCGTGGGGGTTTTGAGCCGAGGACATGGCGCTAACCACCTTATTTACGAGCTTGCCCTGGGCCCACAGGCCACCCTGCATATCGATAAACTCCTTTAATTGTGCGGGCATGGTCCCGAACCTGGTTGGAGCGCTGAATATAATGGCATCTGCCCAATCGAGATCTTCAGATGTAGCTTCCTTTATATCTTTAGTGGCCTCTACGGTTTCCTGCCATGCTTTATTTTTTGCTATGGCCTCAGGCGGGGCCAATTCACGAACCTTCAATAGGCGTACTTCGGCACCGGCTTCTTGACCGGCTTGAGCCGCCCATTGAGCCATCTGATAGTTGGTTCCTGTCGCACTATAAAATATGACGGCTAATTTAACCTTTTCCATTTACGACTCCCCTTTCAAACCTTAAGAACAATCGCCAAATTTCAAGAGAAATTGAGTCTTATATAAATTATAAGTCAATAATTCGGGTTTTAAACAAAATATGAGGTGAATTAACCAAAAAAGTATGATAAAATAATTTTGAATGCCACAAATCAGAGTAACATTTCAAAGAAAGGGTGATACATAGTTGAATGTCATTCTGGACAAGTTAAAGGAAGTACTATATACCGTTCTACCAATCACAGTAATAGTTTTAATATTGCATTTCACGTTGACGCCGCTGGAAACGCATTTGATTTTAAAGTTTCTCATCGGCACATTTCTTATAATCATAGGCTTGTCAATATTTCTGCTTGGAGTCGATTTAGGGATTACCCCAATCGGCACTGCCATAGGTTCAGCCATTACCAAGACTAACAGAATACTGGTAGTAGTGATTGTAGGCCTGTTGCTCGGCTTCTTCATCTCTGCCGCAGAACCTGACCTGCACATACTTGCTGGGCAAGTGGATATGGTTACATCCGGTCATGTTCCCAAAACGGCAATAGTTGTGGTCGTTTCGGTTGGGCTTGGAGTCATGATCGCCCTCGGACTTGCGAGAATAGTATATAATGTTTCCTTGCGCGTTGTGTTTACTGTAATGTATTTAATAGTCTTTATATTGGCCCTATTTGCATCGCCCGCATTTCTCGCCATATCGTTTGATGCGTGCGGTGCTACTACCGGCGCTTTAACTGTGCCTTTCATCCTGGCGCTTGCAATGGGCGTTTCGATGTTGAAAAAGGATAGCGAAGCCTCCGAACGGGATAGCTTCGGATTGGTGGGCATTGCGTCCATCGGAGCTATACTGGGAGTTTTGATTATGGATATAGTTTCTAATACTGGTGAGATAACAGGAAGCTTAGAGTACCATTCGATGGAATCGGAGTCCGTCATAGGCCCATTTATTGAGGAAGTGCCGAAAGTTGCCTGGGAAGTGTTTTTGGCATTGTTGCCTATACTAATTACTCTGTTGGTCTTTCAAATGTTTTCGTCTGACTTTTCGCGAAGAGCGTTTAGAAAGGTATTGATGGGGATTTTATTTGCCTTTG
The DNA here is from genome assembly GCA_023622385.1 of Bacillota bacterium. GTDB lineage: Bacteria > Bacillota > Clostridia > Caldicoprobacterales > Caldicoprobacteraceae > Caldicoprobacter. The sequence continues at coordinate 3,048 of JAMNZI010000196.1, forward strand.
TAGGCCTGGTGCTGTTTTTGGACGGAGTCAACGCCGGTTTTATGGACGTAGGAAGTATTGTGGGCTATAGAGTCGCTATGCTGGAAAATAAAGCGTATATCCTCACAATCGGATTCATACTCGGATTTGTTACCGTGCTGGCCGAACCGGCTGTACACGTTTTGATGTATCAGATCGAAGATGCTACCAGCGGCTATATTAAGAGAAGTCTAGTAATGATTGCTCTTTCTTTAGGAATAGGAGTTGCAGTGGCATTATCAGTATTAAGGGTTCTTATTCCGGGTATTCAACTCTGGCATTATCTATTACCTTCTTATATAATAGCAATAGCGCTTATGTATTTCGTTCCGGAGCTATTTATCGGTATTGCATTTGATTCGGGCGGCGTAGCTTCGGGGCCCATGACCGCTACCTTTATATTGGCCTTTATACAGGGGGCTGCCGAAGCGGTAGAAGGTGCCAATGTGCTGGTAGATGGCTTCGGCATGATCGCGATGGTGGCGTCCATGCCGCTTATTGCTCTGCAGATATTGGGACTTATATACAAAGTAAAATCCCGGAAGGAGGCATAGACATTCATGATGCTTTACCCTGATGCTATAGATTTTGAATTGATATACGTAATAGTAAATTTCGGCATGGGCAGTAAAGTCTTGCAGACTGCAAAGAAACATGGTATAACTGGAGGAACAGTATTTTTAGGTAGGGGTACTGTAAAAAGCCATGTACTGGAGTTTTTGGGCATAACCGATGAGCGGAAAGAGATAGTGGTAATGGCTGCCGATAAAAAGACCGCGGTTGAAGTAGCGGAATTCCTAAACGAGCATTTTCGGTTTGAAAAGCCGCATCACGGCATAGCCTTCACCATGCCAGTTTGTGGTATAATAGGCTCAACCACCTATAAATGCGATGAAATCCATATGGAGAGGAGCGTGGACAAGACGATGTACGATCTTGTGGTTACAGTTGTGGATAGAGGAAAAGGGGAGGATGTAGTAGAGGCTTCCAGAAAGGCAGGAGCAAAGGGGGCCACGATAGTGAATGCAAGGGGCTCGGGCATTCACGAGACCAGCAAGGTGTTTTCCATGGAAATCGAGCCCGAAAAGGAAGTGGTGTTTATCCTGGTAAAGAGCGAGATCACCGAAGGGGTTGTGGCGTCCATAAGAGAACATCTCAAGATAGACGAGCCCGGTAAAGGCATAATATTCGTACAAAGCGTAAACAAAACCTATGGCTTACATGAATGATATTTTCAGTACGTAGATGTAGATTGTGTTTAACCAGATAAAAATATAAAGTGAACAAGTATTAAACATCTTAATTAAGATTGCGAACGACGCGGTCGGCGTATATTTGCAACCTCCACTGATATAATATTGGTGGAGGTGCATTTATGTATCCTGAAAAAATATTTTACGAACCTGCGATTGTAAATTATGAACTCGGTAGATACCTGATAAAAAAGTATCATAATAAACCCTGGATACCGATTGAGAATCACAATGATATCGAGGAATTACGAAAAAAACCGAATAAAGAATTTGCAAGGATGAAGCGGTATCTGATAGTCGGGGTTCGAAAAACCCATAAGTATGTACCAAACCATAAGGTTTCGGATTTTTTGGTTCCTTATACATCTTCGGGTTGCAGTGCTACGTGTCTCTATTGCTATCTGGTGTGTAATTACAACAAGTGCGCCTATTTAAGGATTTTTGTCAACCGGGAGCAGATGTTGGATAAGCTGATTAAAACCGCTAATCAGTTCGATAAAGATCTGACATTTGAAATCGGAAGTAACAGCGATTTAATACTGGAGAATACCATAACTAAAAATCTTGAGTGGACTATAGAAAGGTTTGGTAAAAACGAAAAAGGGTTTATAACCTTTCCAACCAAGTTTCATATGGTAGAATCTTTACTTCCTTTAAACCATAGAGGCAGGACCATAATGCGGATGAGCGTAAACCCCGATACTATCATCAAGAAAGTAGAGTTTGGAACATCGAAATTGGGTGATAGAATTAAAGCGCTAAATCGGATGTGCGAAGCCGGATATAGAGTAGGACTTTTGATTGCGCCCGTTGTATTGCTGGAGAATTGGCGAGACATGTATTCTGAACTAATTCAACGGTTGGCCGATGAGATTTCTGATAAGGCCAAAAAACAGCTGTTTATTGAGATTATATTTATGACATATAGCTTTGTCCATCATGCCATTAATCGGGAGGCATTTCCTAAAGCTGTGCAGCTGTATGACAGGTCACTGATGACGGGCAGAGGCCGGGGAAAATACCGGTATATTAGTCAGATTAGAGCTGAGGGTGAAGAGTTCTTAAGGGCTCAAATCTCTAAGTACCTTGCTGGTATTCCTATCGTGTATGTGGTTTAGCATGTCAAGTAAATCCATGTATTGAAATAAATAGGCCTTTATACCGAGGTTGTGATGTAAAGGCCTATTTATTGTTGTTGAAGATATGAGTGCATGGTTTGTAAAGGTAAATTTAATAATTTTTGAGCATAATGTGCCGGATGGTGAATCGACCGTTAATTTCGTGCAAAAATTAACACAACATTGCAAGATATGGCCATGTACATGGAACTCCTGTATGATAAAATTGAGTAAGAAAAATAGTGAAGAAACGGAGGAAATAAAATATGCGGTTAGGACTGGGAATTGACACGGGAGGAACATATACTGACGCAGTGATTTACAACTTTGAAAGTGAAAAGGTGATGGCAAGCGGTAAAGCTTTAACTACCAAAGATGACCTGGTTGACGGAATCATCAATTCACTAACGCAACTTCCCAATGAATTGGTGCAAAAAGTTTGCCTTGTTTCATTGTCTACTACATTAGCTACCAATGCTTGTGTGGAAGGAAAGGGAAGTCGCGGACAGTTGGTGCTTATAGGTTACGATAAAGATATTGTTGAAAGAATTGGGCCCAAGTATGGTTTACCAGATGTTAAGGATATTATCATGATATCAGGTGGTCATGGACAATATGGACAGGTTATCAGGGAACCTGATTGGGATACATTGAAGCGAGCTGTTTTTGATTGTAAATCCCGGGTTGATGCTTTTGGTGTAGTAGAATATTGGGGGGTACGCAATCCTGATTTTGAGCGTAAAGCCAAAAAGATGATAAGGGAATGGACGGGTTTACCGGTAGTTAGCGCTCATGAGACCACTATGGAGATAAACTCATTAAGAAGGGCGGCCACTATTTTGCTTAACGCGCGTTTGATCCCTTTAATAAACGAATTGATTGAAGCCGTAAAAAATGCACTCAAAGAGATGGGAGTAAATGCACCCCTTATGGTTGTACGAGGTGATGGCTCTCTCATGGCGGAAGAGTTTGCCAGAGAGCACCCTGTAGAAACCTTGCTTTCTGGTCCAGCTGCTAGCGCCGTAGGTGGCATGAAATTAAGCGGTGTTAACGATTGTATCATTGTAGATATGGGAGGCACCACAAGCGATATCGCCGTGGTACGTCAAGGAAGAGCTACCCTGGTCGAAGAAGGAGTCGAAATGGGCAATTGGCGAACTGGTACTTGTGCCATTGAGATTAAAACCATTGGCTTGGGTGGCGACAGCCTTATATCCTTTGATCGCAGTGAAGAACTTACCATTGGCCCGCGAAAAGCGGTTCCGTTATCTTGGCTGGGATGTAAATGGCCGTATATTAGGGAAAAATTGGAGGATATTTATGTAAGGGATAAAAAGAGTAGCGTATCCTTGGGAGAGTTTTTCTTTTTGGTTAAGGAATATAATAACAAAAATTATTTGGATTTGACTTCAGAGGAGGAACGTATTATAGAGGTATTGAGTGAAGGGCCCAAGAGCATAGAAGAATTAGCGAATGCTGTAGGTACAAAGCCTTATTTCATTAACACTGAGCGACTGGAATCATTGGGCCTGATAGCCAGGGCAGGATTTACTCCAACTGATGTTATGCATATTAACGGGCAATTTAACGTTTGGGATGCAGAATGTGCAAGGCTGGGTGGACAGATTCTGGCACAGAGGCTTGGCTATTCTCTGGAAGCTATTATGGAGCACGTTACAAAATCAATTGAAAAAAAACTGTTTATTGCAATAGTGCAGCATCTGTTGGAAAGAAACTGGAAACAGTCTGAAAGACGTTACATTAAAGACATATGCAAAATTATGGAGATGAGTTTTGATAACCCTTATGATGAGATAAAGAGTCGATTTATAACTTGTATGCCAATTGTAGGCATCGGTGCTCCCGTCCATATTTATCTGGATTCGGTCGCTCAGGCTTTGGGAACACGAGCAATTATACCCGAAAACGCAAAAGTAGCTAATGCGATAGGTGCTATCACCGGTAGCGTTATAGGTGAAGAGGTGGTTGTGATAAAACCTATTTATGACAGTCTGGGTATTGTAGGGTATACCTGTCATTCTTCCCAGAATCACTTTGAAACCAAAGATTATGAGTCTGCTCTTACTTGGGCAAGGCAGGAAGCGGTTAAGAATGCAAAACAACAGGCAAATCTTATGGGCGCTTCGGATGTAGAGATTGATATGGACAGCTATGAGCGAAAGATTGAAGTCACAGAGGGGAGAGAAGGTTTGCATTTGGAGACCGTGTTGTAATTGCTAGAGGGATAGGAAAGGCATTTAATCTTGTAGAAAAGAGTTGATTGTTTTATTTTCTCTGGAAGCAAACAGTTATTTCATACCTGTATCTTTATTCCTTTTTGTGATAAACTTAGTAGAAGAGGAGGTGTGTGCTAAATGGGAGATATAATGGCGGTTTATCTCATGCCTCATCCTCCCATCATCATTCCCGAGGTTGGAAAAGGTGAGGAGAGAAAGGTACAAAGCACGGTAGAAGCCCTTGAAATATGCGCCCGACACATAAAAGACAAGATGCCGCGGACCATAGTAGTTATCACCCCTCATGGAACGATGTTTCGCGATGCCATAGCCGTCATGACCACACCGCGCCTGGCAGGGGATTTTGCAAGGTTCGGTGCTGCCGGGGTGAGGATGTCGTTTGAAACCGATGTTGAACTGGCGAAGTTAATAATGGATAAAGCCGAGCGCTCCAATATACCCTGCATAGGGATTGACAGCAATGTGGCTGCCGAATACGGCATATCGACGGCTATGGACTGGGGTGCCCTTGTACCTTTATACTTTGTCACCAAGCAATATAGCGACTTTAAGCTGGTTCATATCACATACGCACCTCTATCGTATGAGGTGTTGTACGCCTTTGGAAAGGCTATACAGGATGCCGTGGGTGTCTGCGAACGGGATGTGTGCGTCATTGCCAGCGGTGACCTGTCGCATCGGTTGAGCCAGGATGGTCCTTATGGCTTCCATCCAATGGGGCCAAAACTAGATAAGCAGATAATGGCGCTTATTGAGAGTGGCGATGTGGAAGGGTTTTTCAATATGGACCCTGTGATGGTTGAGGAAGGTGGGGAATGCGGTCTTCGTTCCGTTATCGTAGCCATGGGAACGCTGGATGGGTATGACCTGCATCCCAGAGTTTTATCCTATGAAGGGCCTTTTGGAGTGGGTTACGGGGTAGCCATATTTGATAAGGGTAAGTCAAATTCTGCAAGGGCTCTCGTGGACAGGTTGTTTGAGCGAAAGCATCAGCGGATGCAAAAGGTGCGCCAAAATGAGGACCCTTATGTCCGCCTGGCTAGGCGTTCCCTTGAGTCATATATTCGCACCGGCAAGATAATTAAGCCGGACGATGACCTCCCCAAGGAAATGCTGGAAAACAAAGCCGGCGTTTTCGTTTCGATAAAGAAGGATGGACAGCTGCGGGGATGTATCGGTACCATCGAGGCCACCAGAAAGAATATTGCAGAGGAGATTATATACAACGCCATAAGCGCCGGAGTACATGACCCGCGATTCATTCCAGTGGATGAAGGTGAATTGGATGATTTGGTGTATTCCGTCGACGTCTTGAAAAAGCCTGAGCCCGTAAATTCCATTGATGAACTTGATGCTAAAAAATATGGGGTAATAGTCAGAAGTGGGCACAGGTCAGGGCTGTTGCTGCCTGACTTGGAAGGTGTTGACACTCCTCAGCAGCAGATTGAAATCGCCCTGAGAAAGGCTGGGATACGTCCCGATGAGCGTTATACGATAGAGCGTTTTGAAGTTGAACGCCATAGATGAGCAACTAGATTCTATTACCTCGCATTAAACGTTCAGAAGGTGTATTGAGTGATGAGGGAAGCGCTGTTTTATATCACGGAAGGAGATAAGATAAGATGCAATCTTTGTCCGCATGAATGCTTGATTTCGGAAGGGAAAGTCGGCCTTTGTAGGCAAAGGAAGCATGTACACGGTAGGCTGATAGCGGAAGGGTATGCCAGAGTCTCCTCCATAGCCATGGACCCTATAGAGAAGAAGCCTTTATATCATTTTCATCCGGGCAGCTTCATACTTTCGGTGGGAGGTTTGTGGTGCAACCTCCGCTGCTCATTCTGTCAGAACTGGCACATCGCTCACAGGCAACAACCTACCACAGTTGTAGATCCTGAAAAATTGGTTGAAATAGCGATTGAGCATAATAGCATAGGCATCGCTTTTACTTACAACGAACCGGTTATATGGTACGAGTACGTCTTGGACACAGCGCAGCTTTGCAAACAGAAGGGATTGAAGGTGGTGCTCGTTACTAATGGATTTATCCAGGTTGAGCCTCTAAAGGATTTGTTTCCATATGTCGATGCTTTTAATATAGACGTCAAGGCGTTTAATGAGCAATTTTATAGGATGGTTTGCGGAGGCGACTTATCGGCTGTTAAAAAAGTGGTGGAACAGGCTGCCGGGAAGGCTCACGTGGAAGTGACCACCCTGATCATTGGAGGGCTCAATGACGATAAGGCAGAAATAAGGGGGTTGGCGCACTGGTTGGGTGAGGTTGATAGAAGCATTCCACTACACCTTTCCCGGTATTATCCCAACTATCGCATGCAGCTTCCACCTACTCCCGTTACTACTCTTTACGAGCTGAGAGATGTGGCCAGGGAATATCTCGATTTTGTCTATATAGGAAACGTAATGGGAGCAGATAACAATACCTACTGCCCAAAATGTGAACAGAAGATAGTTGACCGTGGACGCGTGATAAAAGTGACGGGGTTAAAGGACAAAAGATGTACCAATTGTGGAGCCACCATACCGATCGTCATGTGAACGGTGCTTAAGGGAACAACGTCACGGAGGTTGATGGTAATCCTTTTAAAATCCATGGCAATTGTTATATAATAAAATGGTAGCTAAAGTGGCTTGGCTGGTTTGTAGGTTGTAGAAGAAAAACAGCTGGCGCCTTTATATGGAAACGGCATAAGTTGCGAGGGGTGGAAACATGTGGGCCTGGCTTTCAAATTTCATATCCTATATGAAACCGTATTTTCAGTTTCCTGATATCATCCGCCACGTTGCGGATATAGCTATCGTGGCGTATGCGCTATATAAGCTCATGCTGCTTATACGGGAGACGCGGGCAGAACAGGTCTTAAAAGGGCTGGCAATATTATTGTTTGCCACCTGGATGAGCAATATTCTGAATCTAAATACTGTGTATATGATCCTCCGCAACACTGCCCAGCTGGGTGTCATCGCTTTGCTCATCGTATTTCAACCTGAACTCAGGAGGGCTTTGGAGCAGATAGGCAGAGGCAGAATATTTGATAAGATGATGTTTGTTCAAAATGATGAGGATGTTACCGAAATCATAGATAATATAGTGGGAGTTGTTCAAAATCTATCTTCTAGCCGCACCGGTGCTTTGATCGTTATTGAAAGGAAGACAGGCCTAAATGATGTGGTGGAGACGGGAGTGCGGTTGGATGCCAGGCTGACGAAGGAACTGCTAGAAAATATCTTCGTGCCCAATACACCCTTGCACGATGGTGCTGTCATAATAAGGGAATCGCGTATAGTGGCTGCGGGCTGTTTTTTGCCGCTTACTGAAAATCCTAATTTGAGCAAGCAACTGGGTACGCGCCATAGAGCTGCGCTAGGCATTTCGGAAGCATCAGATGCGTTGGCTATAATTGTGTCCGAGGAGACGGGTATCGTGTCAATTGCTATCGACGGAAAATTGACTAGGTATTTGGACGCGGAAGGATTGCGTAGCATCCTTGAGAAGATATATATAAAGGAGAAAGAGATAAAACCATTTAGTTTGATAAAGCGGAGGGCAAGGGATGCGTAGTAAACTTGGCAGGAATTTTGCTTTAAAACTGATCTCGGTTATTATAGCCATCATACTGTGGCTTATAGCTATAAGGGAACAAAACCCCGAAGTTACCAGAAACTATGATAATGTGCCAGTAAAAATAGTAAATGAGGATGAGTTTGAGGAAAAAGGGCTTACGCTGGTATATGATATACCAAGTGAAGTGAATATTTCAGTAAGAGGAAGGGTACGAGATTTAGAAAAGATAAACATAGAACAGCTACAAGGCGTTTTGGATTTATCCAAAGTTAGTGAACCGGGAGAATATAGATTGCTTATAGATGTCAATGGGCTTCCTTCAGGTGTTACATTGAGGCGAAAGCCTGAGGCCATCATAAAGGCTGACTATTTGGTTTATAAGGACGTCACCATTATGCCGGATATAGATATAAAGGAGGCAAAAGGATACGTGGCTTTTTCTCACACTATAAAACCTACAAATACTGTGGAGGTAACAGGCCCTGAAAGCCTTATCAAACGTATTTCTAGGGCTACGGTATCTTTGAAGCTTTCAGAAGCCTCTTCGACTGTTGAATATTCGTTACCGGTTTTGTTGATGGATGATAAAGGTCGAACTATCGAATCAAAATATATCAACATTAATCCCAAATACGTAACCGTAGTAGTGCCAGTTTATCCTACTAAAGTTTTGCCGGTGAAGCCGAACATCGCTGGTGCCCCCAATGACAATTATGAAGTGGTAAGCGTAGAGGTTTACCCTCAAGAGATAACGGTCAGTGGGGAAAAATCTATTTTAGACAAGATGGATTCTATAAATACTCAAGTTTTAGATATAGAGGGAGCTACTGCTGATATAAAGCAGACTTTAAAGGTTCAAAAGCTTGAAGGCGTTGCTATAGTGCCTCCCAGTCCTAGCGAAGTGGAAGTGGTGGTGCGAATTAAGGAGAAAATCATCCAGAGGAATTTAACGATCGATAACATTCAAATGGTCAATGTACCAGAAGCCGGTGATGTCGAATTGGAACCTACCAGCGCAGAAGTAGTCCTGGGGGGACCAGCCACTATAATAAACAGCATAGACCAAAATAGCGTAAAGGTTTATGTGGACCTTGCAAATGTTTCCCGAGGGGAGCACAGAATAAAGGTTATGGCCGATATACCTCCAGGAACTGAATTGATAGAAATTAAACCTGCAGAGATTACGGTCAATGTGAAATAAAGCCACCTTTTTTGTAAGGTGGCTTTTGTTAGAAAAATTTTCGTATACCCGTTTCAATTTCCAATTTGGCACGCAACAGCACCTGGTTTATTTCCTCTACCTTGACTGGCTTAAGGATATAATCATATGCGCCTACCCTCATAGCCTGGCGGAGGTACTCGAAGTTGTCGTAATTGCTGACGATCACGTATTTTATGTCAGGCCATCTTTTTTTTGCGGTTTCTATAAAAGTTATGCCATCCATCTTTGGCATACGAATTTCAGTAAATATTACATGGGGTGACACGTGGGGAAGTAAAGCCAATGCCTCTTCGCCGTTATTGGCTTCGCCTACCAGTTCAAAATCGTTCTCTACCCATTTTATTTTATTATCGATATCTCTTCTTGCTTCATAGCTGCTGTCAACCATCATAACGCGCAATATCATAGCCGTCATCCTTTCCGTTGTTTAGTGATCATATAAGTCCAATTATAGCATCAATATGTTTGATTGAAAATCCGGTTTGTTATATTTCTAATATAAATTTATTGAAGGCTCGTTGTAAAATTAAATGCAACACCAAAAAATAGTAGAACCATAGTGAGAAATCCTGTATGATATAGATATCCAACGACCACCAAACATACAGGAGGTTCACTATGGCCCAATACAATTGTACCACGAAAGAGGTTGTAAAATATTTTGTGTAAAATATGAGCTCTTTCTATGTTAGAATATAGAATCATAGAAGGAGTGAATTTTATGGCAAGAAAAAGAATAATAACACCAGAAAAGAAAGGGCTAATCGGTAAACTCATTTTAGAGTACAACATTAAAACAGTAAAGAATTTACAGCAAGCATTGGAAGATTTGCTAGGCGACACAATACAAAGTATGCTGGAAGCAGAACTGGATGAATATCTCGATATGAAAGTACCAATCAACTGAGAAAGCAAAATCAAATTATCACAACGGGCACACCTCAAAGACATTGAGGTCAAGTGTTGGGCCAGTGGAAATAAATGTTCCACGGGACCGGAATGGAGAATTTGAGCCCCAAATTGTTCCAAAGTATAAAAGAGACATTTCGGAAATAGAGAATAAAATAATAGCAATGTATGCTCGAGGGATGACTACAAGGGAAATAAATGAGCAGATACAGGATATATATGGATTTGAAGCATCTGCTGAGATGGTAAGTAAGATCACCGATAAAATACTGCCTGAAATAGAAGAGTGGCAAAAAAGGCCCTTGGATGAGGTTTATCCGATAGCATTTGTTGATGCAATTTATTTCTCAGTAAAGAATGATGGTATTGTTACCAAGAAAGCTGTATATATTGCTCTGGCGATCAATGCAGCCTTCCCAAATACTGAATATCAAAGGTGTATAGTACAACCAGATCAGGAACACACTTAAATACGGTGTCAGATAAGGACCGTAAGGAATTAGCCAAGGACTTGAAACGGATATATGCTGCTGCTAATGAAGAGGAAGGTCATGAACAGCTGCCTGAGGTTTCTGAAAAATGGGAAAAGAAATACCCGGTAGCGGAGCTACGCAAGATTATGTATACAACCAATGCCATAGAAAGCTTGAATAGCATTTATAGAAGGATTAACAAATCACGGACAGTATTTCCTAGCGATCAAGCTCTTTTAAAGAGCATATGTCTTGCTACACTTAAAGTTACCTCTAAATGGACGATACGTTACAGTCGTCAAACTTCATCCTCTGGCAATGGTTCTTCAACGCGTAATAATGGCCAGTGAGATAAGAGATCCAAAGACCGCCATGAGTGTAGCCAAGAAAGGTGCTCTGACATCTCCCGAGGGGATAAAAATGGCCGTACTAATGATAGTAACTCTACCGATAATATTTTCTTATCCGTTTTTCCAAAGATACTTTATTAAGGGAATAATGATAGGTGCGGTGAAAGGGTAAAACAGCAGATGAATTAGAGTTTTTAGTTTCCTGCTACCGAGAACGCGTACTAGGACAAAGAAGTCGAGTTTAGATGTGGCAAACCTGGTGTGGGGAGCACACTATGTAGAGCAAGTTGACTTGCAAAAAGGGCAATAACCTGCCCTAGATATCTTTACAGGATAATCTGCGATGGGCAAGTTATGCCAATTGTAAAGAGTTATTGCTGCCTGTGTACGACGGTACCATATACCACTCTTTATGATTGGTAAGTATATGGGTTGAAGGGATTTGCCATTCAAGAGCTTGTAGCAAGCTATGAATGAGAGTAAGATGTAGTGAATTTACCGGTTAATATCTGGTAATTACTTGGCCTGAGGGTTATTTGATTTGTTATCTACATATTGTACAAGCGCTGCGCCCTTTCCGTTAGGGATAATGCTTTGAGAGCGGTATTGTGGAAGGAGGTGAAAGGGCTAAGATGTCTTACTTTAAAAAGGGAGGAACTTTTAATGGCTACGTAATTATATGATATGTGCTACTATTTTAGGAGAATACACGGTTTATTGAGAGGGGAGTGGTTAGGATGTATATAAGCTCTAAGGATGCCTATTTTTGCAGGAAGGAAATATTTTTAGAATTGGAACGGATAAAGTAGAAAAGAGGGTAGAATTGAGTGATTGTGGATGTTTTACTATGACCGGGTATCTCAATAAAAGTACAGGAAATGAATATATCGGTAATGGAATTCAAAAATCCGATGAATTTGCGATAACGGTTGATGGTGTATATTACTCCGGGAATAGCGGTGGTTGGAAGCTAGCTGATGTGTTTGCTGATGTCCTCAATAAGGGCGAGCTGGAGGCAGTGATTACTCTTGTAAATGATGTATTAAAGGTTGAGAGACATTATGTAGCATACCCCGAAGTAGGTGTTATACAAGAATGGACGGTTTATGAGAATATTTCTGGGAAAGATGTCGGAGTTGTGAATCCTACGATATTTGTTCAAAGGCTTATGCAGGATTATGTACACGAACTAGATTTTATGTACATGACAGGTGGTGGGAATTTTACTGGAAGTGCTCAGCTCAAGATAGTCAAGTTGCAGGATGGATTTATAAAAGATTTTGATTCACAAGGACAACCAGAAATATCAGAAATAGATGGGCATTATGCCAATAAGCTTCACAGACGGTATAATGGTACAGCCATATGGTTTGAGTTTTTTGCACTGTACAACAGAATAAAAAGTGAAGGATGGTATATGACATTTGATTATCAGGGCTGGTGGCAATCACAGTTTACCTGTCGAGACAGGAATACTTCATTGATTGGCTGGTGTGTGCTTAATGATTATCCACTTCCTGCCGGTAGCAGTATTAAAATGCCACCGATGATGACTGGTGTGTTTGTGGGAGACGTAGATGATCTTGGAAATACTATTAACGAGTATATATATAAATATAAATGGGATTATACCCGAGATAAATACTTTAACAGAACAAGTATGGTTATATGGCTTGAAGCACCCCTTTCTAAAAAAGTTTACAAAATGGTAGAAGCAGCCCGGTATATTGGCTGCGAGCGCATATGGGTAGACGATTTCTGGTATGATTCTAAAGGTAACTGGAATGGTGTATTTGGAGATGATTGGAAGTATATAAATGAATATGTAAACAAGAACGGAATGGTATTACGCCTTTGGATGCCACCATGGCACGCAGACAGACCTTCGAATGTTTGGTATGAACATCCGGATTGGATGCTGGATTTCCACGGGAATTGGTATAACTGGACTATAGATATGTCTAGGGAAGAAGCTTATCAATGGATTCTCAATATGCTGTGTAGTATGCAAAAGAAAATAGGAGTATATGATTTGAGAGTAGATGGAGATCCTTGCAATGCTCGAAATGATCGCAGTTTTGACACTGAAGGTGGTGATTGGAATGTAACTTTTAAGCAGAGTGAGAATTTCTATCGTTTGTACAAGGAATTTAAAGACAGAAATCCTGAAGCTGGGCTAGATGGCTGTTCCTCAGGTGGCCACACTTTGACAATTGAATCGGTACGTTATACTGATCAGCAACAGATAACCGATGGTGAATGCCATCACATAGGTGGATACTGGACTACACTGATTATGCCTATTGATAAGCATCAAGGTATGCCAATAGATGGGACTAAAACAAACTGGGATAAATATTTAGCGGCTGAACGCCAGCTATTTACAGCTCCGATATATCTGTTACAGAATCCAGAAAAAGGCTGGACGTTGGAAGCTTTGGAAGGCAAGAGAAAGGATGTAGAGTTGTTCCGCTGGCTGCGTAGGCAGGGCGTTTACGGTCGTTGGATAAAGGTGTATCGTCCTGCGCTGGAATATGGTGATAAGACCTTCATTTTGCAGCGGATGACATGGGATAATATGAAAGGCCTGATTATGATAAGCAACAGAGAAAATAACCCAATCATAGGGAAATCGGCGGTTATTTATCCAAAAGGTTTGTTGCCTGATAAAGAATATACTATAGAGGCTTTGGAAGGTGGTATGGAAAAGACCACAAAAACAGGGGCAGAGTGGATGAAAGAAGGAATCAGGCTTTACTGTGTAAAATACGGAGAAGTACTTTTTATAAATCTTCCAGGACGACCGGGACAGGGGACTGATACTGAACCTCCTACTGCGCCTAGTTTTGCTGTTAAGAGAGTTGCAAAATGGTTTGATCATGAAGGCGTAGAGCTTTATTGGGGTGAATCTGATGATAATGTTATATCCTATTATGAGATATACAAAAATGGAGAATTTCTCACTAAAGTTTCTATTGGAACTTATTATTTTGATGATCAGGGGTGTATGGATGATAACTATGAAATAAGAAGTGTAGATGCTGATGGTAACGCCTCCGAATTTGTAACGGCATCCTAAATACAGTATTAAGATCTGTGTGCGAAGGTTTGTAAATTTTTTGAGGGTAATTTTTTAAAGAATATATAATAAGCGAATAAAGTTATAGGAGGGGAAATAAATGGTAAAAGTGAAAGATAATCAGATATTTGTGGAAACTGCGACGCTGGAGGCTAAAATTGAGAAAGGATATTTGATATATCTTAAAAGTAAAATTACGGGAGAAGAATTTATAAATGTCCATGTTCCCTCTTGTGTACCTGCTCTTGAACTTGTCTACAATAATAATGAAGCATTTGGTATTGGTGAGATGAAATTCGGGTCTACAGAGGTTTTCCAGCTCTCGGACAGGCTTGCTGAAATAAGATTAAGTAATTGGGATGGGGATGGAGTAATTACGGTATCTGAAGATCCTGAAACGCATGATTTGTTGATAAAACCTTCAGCATATTCTTCCAGACCAGGTGTTAAATCATGCAGGTGGAATATTTCAGGTTTAAGGCCTGATTTGCAGCTTGTGGCACCTTTTTTCCAGGGTGTTAAATTAGATCTAAATGATCCGCTTATAAGAAATACTCATTGGGAATGGCCTGTAATGTGGGAGGCTGGCTTTGCTATACTCCAAGGAGAAAAAAGTGGTTTTTGGGTACATTGTAGAGATACCCAGTATAGGTATAAGGCTTTAACTGTAGGAAGAGATGGCTGCACGAATTCCCTGGGGTTTGAAACGGAAGCATATGGGCCTCTGGATAACAATCTGGCGGCGGGAGGCATTGAGTGGAGAATAAATGTGTACAAAGGTGATTGGGAAGTTCCTGCTTCTATCTATAGGGACTGGCTATGGGAAGCATATGATTTGAAGAAGCAGGAAGATAAAAGGAAGGACTGGTTTTATGATATAAAAATGGCAATATCTTGGTGTCCAACAGATATTAGAATACTCGAAAGCTTATCCCGAAAAGTTGACCCTAGGAAAGTCATAATTCATTTACCCCATTGGCGGACTGACAAGTATGACACCAATTATCCTACTTATATTCCTAACAAGGAAGCCATAGCATTTATTGAAAGGGGTAAAGAGCTTGGCTATCATATCATGCCCCACTGCAATTCAATGGAGGTAGATCCTTTAAATCCGGCATATGATTATGTAAAAGATTTTCAGTTTAGGGATGTGAGTACCAAGAGGATAAGAGGTTGGACTTGGTATGAAGGAAAGTGGGATTTAGAGATACCTAATTCAAATGCTCAGCTTACCAAACATAGGGATAAGTTTTTGATTATAAAAATTCATCCTGGATTAAGTATGTGGAGGCATATACTGGGTGAAAGGATATTTAAGGCTGTTTCTGAATTGGATATTGATACTATATTTATAGATATCACTCTTAACACATTTAACCTTCATAATTGTCTCGTAGAAAATACAACACCTACTGAGGGGATAAAATTATTGATAGATCATGTTAGTAGTTTGTCCAAGGGTTTGGCTGTAGGCGGTGAGGGCTTAAATGAAATAACAATGCAAGGATTGTCATTTGCACAGGCACATTTGTTCAAGAGCTGGCAAAACAACAATATAGAAGGGCTTGAGAGGACTGGAGGGTGTCCTTTGAACTCATTTATGTATGGTAGATTGTGTAAGTTAATAGGATATTCATATTTATCCGGGGAAACCGAATTTGAGGAAATAAGAATGAAAGTTGATGAGTCAAGAGGGGTTTTACCTACCCTTACTTTTCCACGTGGTAAAGATCCGGTAGAGTTTATAGAGCATCCAAATAAAATGGTAAAAATAATATTTGAGAAAGCAAACAGTTAATAATTTGAGGAAAGTCAAGCAGATATTGCAACTTTGAAGCAATATCTGCTTGACTCAAACTATGGGGGGGAAAGATAAAATGGGCAAAAATCAACGAATAGCTGTTGTCACAGGATCAAGCAAGGGAATAGGCAGAGGTATAGCTTTATCCCTAGCGAGGGCTGGGTATGATATATGTGTCCACTATAATACTAGCAGAAAAAGTGCTGAAGATGTAGCAAATGAAATAAGAAAGATGGGACGGGAGGCCATTCTATGTAAGGCAGACATAAGTAAAGTTGAAGAGATAAGGGTTCTCTTTGAACAAATTTTCGAGAAGTTTGATCATATTGATGTTTTGGTAAATAATGCTGGGATCACTAGAATGGCTCCATTTCTTGAAACGCCGCTTGAGTTGTTCGAGGAGGTTATAAATACTGACTTAAAGGGAGCTTTTTTCTGTGCACAGTTCGCAGCGCGTAGCATGAAGGAGAAAGGCATAAAGGGCGTAATTGTAAATATTACTTCCAACCATTCAATAGGCTGCTGGCCTAATTCTACAGTATATGCTGCTGCGAAAGCAGGCCTTGATAAATTAACTAAAAATATGGCAATGGAACTTTCAAAATACGGTATCAGGGTAGTGGCGGTAGCTCCGGGATATACTCAACTGGAGTGGTTTACAGACAAACAAATCCAACAATATGTTGTTCCCACGTCAAGTAAGATACCTATGAAAAGGTTTGCTACTCCGGAAGAGATAGGAGATGCGGTGGCATTCCTTGTATCTGAGAAAGCCTCGTATATAACAGGTACGACGTTATTTATAGATGGCGGAGCGCTATTGCCTGTTGTGGCGCATAATGAATTTTCAATATAAATGCTTTTCCTACATAACAGTTTCATTAATAAAAATGCTATATGACCTGTTTATTCTATCGTAGAAAAATAAATTGACGCTTTGTATTCAACCGGGGTTAGAATATTATGAGTCTGTAAACACCGAAGAATGTAGATACAATGGTCACCATTGCTCGTTCTACTTCTATACCTATAGCCACAGGGGAACGACTTTTTACAAGGTGGGGGTTCAGAGAGGTATTAGAAAAGCAGGCCGCAGCAGTGTTACAGCCTGATCTCTGCCACTGTGGTGGAATCCTGGAGGCAAAAAAGATTGCAGCCATGGCAGAAGTGTATTATGCAGCGATAGCGCCTCATAACCCTCTGGGACCGATATCCCTAGCCGCGTGCTTACAGCTGAATGCGTGTATCCCCAATTTTCTGTGTCAGGAACAAGTGTTTTTGGGTGAAGGATATATTAAACAACCTTTTGAGGTGAAGAACGGCTATATAGATTTGCCTACCAAACCAGGGCTTGGAGTTGAGCTGGATGAGGAAGCGCTGGAAGACAAACTGTACGATGGAAGTTGGGCTTCGCCGGTATGGTTTCACAAGGACGATGGTTCATTTGCTGAATGGTAGTGAACAGAAGGGTGGTGTTTAGCATAAAGGTCAAAATTGCATTGGTCAGCGGAAGAGATATAGGTAGTGAGAAGGGAATTACACTAAAGTTTGCTGAAACTGGGCATGATGTGTGAGTTCATTATAGCACCAGCCGTAAGGGTTCAGAGGAAGTGGCTAAGGGAAATCCGTTCAATGAGGCAAAGAGTAGTGTTAAGCAAATATACAGAATGTACGGGAAATTAAGGGGATATTCAAAAAAATTTTAGCATTTCGATGGTATTGATGTAATAATCAATAATACATGGGTTAAATATTGGGCTCTGGGTGTTCAGGTGCCTCAAATAACAAATGCAAATGAGGCCAAGAAGATTATAAGAGCGGCTAAGCTTTATCCGGCTGGAAAGCATAGTATGTGCGGCAAAATGAAAAGCCCTGCAACGTCACTGGAACGTAAAGCGTTACAGGGCTTTGGTGCGCCTGGCGGGACTCGAACCCACGGCCTTTCGATTCGGAGTCGAACGCTCTATCCCCTGAGCTACAGGCGCTTGACGGAAATAATTATAGCATATTGTGCGATGTCAAATCAATATTTAGT
>JAMNZI010000251.1 GCA_023622385.1 Bacillota bacterium
TATTCCACCCTTGTGAAGATAGCTGATCCTACCAAGCTTCAGTTGCAGTATTCGGGCACCAATATCTCGGATTTTCAAGTGGGCATGAAGGTAGAGGTAAAGATAGGAGATAGGGTGTGTGAGGGAGAAGTGGTGATGACACCTGCTACTGTTCCTGTCGATGCGGATGAAAACCTTAAAAACGTAGTTCGTATAGAAGTGGCCAATCTACCCGAGGACGTTACCATGGGCGATACCGCTCAGTTGACGCTCACTTTGGACAAACGTGAAAACGTCATAGTTCTCCCCAGAAGCCTTGTAAGGAATTATATGGGCCGTAAGTATGTGCTGGTGCTGGAGGACGGGCTCAAGAAAGAGCGCGATGTTGAGGTGGGGCTGGAGACTCCTACTGAAGTGGAGATCGTCAAGGGCCTTGAAGAGGGCGAACAGGTAATTGTGAGGTAAAGGGGGTCTAAGCCTTGATATTGATGGTACTCAGAAAGATGCTCAACAACAAGTGGATGGTCGTATGCCTGCTTACGGGTGCGGTGCTGGCAGTGGCCATGATAAGCAGTATACCCATTTATACCAATGGTGTGCTTCAACGGATGCTAACAAAAGACTTAGAACAATACCAGATATCTACCAAGGTTTTTCCAGGTCAGTGTCTTGTACAGGCTGGCATATATTCGCATTATGGCACTAAGAATGGTGTAAAGGCTTATCACATGATTGACAGAAAGGTAAAGCAGGAGCTCATTAGGGATATAGGGCTTCCGGTCATAGCCGAGGCAGAGAACCTTGTGATTGATTATCTGATCGCGCTGCCTGAGGGTCAAAGTGCAGCCGAGGCAGAGAACCCTGTGATTGATTATCTGATCGCGTCGCCTGAGGGTCAAAGTGCAGATGAAGCCCGAAAGCGGGTTGTCAAGATAGAAGCCATGTCAGGGCTACAGGAGCATATAAAGATTGTTCATGGACGCTTGTTTTCTAATCAAAAGAAGGACGGCATAATTGAAGCCATTGTGACCGAAGAAGCCATGAAGAAGCTGGACCTGAGGCTGGATAAGGTTTATGTAGTGAGCGACTTACTCGATGCTAAATTGGAACCGATTAAGATAAAGGTTGTTGGCGTGTTTACCATAAAGGAGCAGATAGATCCTTATTGGTTTCAAGGGCTAAGTGCATTTAGAGAAAGCTTTCTCGTAGACTACTCGCTGTTCTATGAGGAATTCATAGAGTCAGGGAATCCTCGTCTGACAAAAGGTCAATGGTATTACGCTTTTGACTATTACAAGATAACCCTGGATAACATGGCATCCATTATGGATGCATATAAGTTGCACCTCCGGTGGTTTACCGACAAAAGGATAGACTTTAAGATGCCTGCAATTTCCATTATAGAGCAGTATTATGAAAGAGAAAAAGAGCTTACGACCACGCTTTGGGTGATCCAGACACCTATCATGCTCATGTTGGCCTTTTATGTATTCATGGTATCTCAGCTCATTGTTGAGCATGAGAAGAATGAAATTGCGGTTTTAAAAAGTAGGGGCGCAAGTGGTATACAGCTCTTCTTGATGTATTTGGTGGAGTCCCTTATTTTGAGCGTTGTGGCTGTTGTCATTGGGCCGCCTTTGGGGTTGTTGTTGTGCTCTTTGTTAGGGGCGTCTAATGGATTTTTGGAATTTGTTCAGAGAACAGCTCTTCCTGTTCGTATAAATAAAGAGGTCTACGTTTATTCTTTGTGGACGGTTTTGGTGTTCATGGTTACCATGCTTATACCAGCTTCTCTCTCCTCGCGAACTACAATCGTGCAGTACAAGCAGAGAAAGGCGCGCACAACGGTCTTTATGCTGTGGAAGAAGTATTTTTTGGACGTCGTTCTTTTAGGAGTTGCAGGGTATGGGCTTTACAGCTATCAAATACGCCAGCAGACCCTAATGGTGACCGGTGTTAGCGGTGCTGATCTTGCCATAGATCCACTTCTGTTCATCATTTCCACCCTGTTTATACTGGGGGCAGGCCTAGTTTTCTTGAGGATCTTCCCGTATATGGTCAGATTTGTATTTTGGCTGGGCAGAAAGGTTTGGTCTCCAGTGATGTACGCGACTTTTATACAGGTGGGAAGGTCCGGCGGTCAGGATAGGTTTTTGATGCTGTTCATAATTCTTACTCTATCTGTGGGCATTTTCAATGCCAATGCAGCGCGGACGCTCAATAACAATATTGAAGAGAAGATCCGATACAATATAGGTGCCGATATAGTGATTCAACCTTATTGGGAGGATAATAAGCCGGATATAATGCTAAGTGGTCCGTCCATGGATCCATCCATGATGACGGGGATGCCGCAGTCTTCAGGACTGCATGAAGAGCCTGTTCAGTATATAGAGCCTCCTTTTCTTCCATATACTGAACTTTCAGGCGTGGAATTGGCAACTAAAGTATTCAGAAAAGATGGAGTAACAGTACAGACACCTACAAGGAAAAACGTGAATAGGGTTTACCTTATGGGCATAATACCCAACGAATTCGGAAAGGTGGCATGGTTCCGCGATGATTTGTTGACTCCTCATTGGTACCATTATCTTAACCTGATGTCGCGTCATCCACAGGCAGCATTGGTATCGACGTCTTTTAAGAAAGATTTTGAGGTGGAAAAAGGCGATTCCCTGTGGGTTACTTGGGGAGATCAGGGATACCTTGAGATAGTCGTATATGAGTTTGTAGATTATTGGCCCACTTTCAACCCAAATGTGACAGAGCCCATTCAAATCAACTCTCCTTATCTTGTGGTAGCCAATTTATCATATATACAGGCCAATATGGCGTTGGAACCATATGAAGTGTGGATTAAGAAGGCACCAGGAGCCACCAGCGAACAGATATATAAAGATATTGAGAATAGGAAGCTTATAATAGAAAAGCTGGAGGATAGCAGCCAACAAATTATAATAAAGAAAAATGATCCAATGCTGCAGGGTACCAACGGTACCTTGACGTTGGGGTTTATAGTGACCATGGCTGTGAGCACAATTGGTTTTCTCATCTACTGGATTTTGTCCATAAAGCAGAGGGTGCTTCAGTTTGGAATATTTAGGGCCATGGGCTTGTCGGTCAAGAAGATAATAGGGATGTTGGTGTGCGAGCAGGTGTTGATATCAGGGACGGCAATACTGGTAGGAATAGTTATTGGTGGCATAGCGAGTGATCTGTTCGTACCGCTGCTCCAGATGGCGTACAGCGCAGCTCAGCAGGTACCGCCTTTCAAGGTGGCCGCGGCGCGGGAAGATTACATCAGGATTTATGCCGTCATATTGATGATGTTGACTGTAGGGCTGTCGATTTTAGGCTTTATAATATCTAAGATAAAGATACACCAGGCCATTAAGCTTGGTGAGGACTAAAGCGGAATTATTCTTAATATCAAGAGGTTAAAATGGGGGGAGATTTAGTTGCTATATAAGAAAGATTGGGAACTCACAAAATTGAAGTATGAGAAATGGTGGAATAAGGGGGCTAAAAAGCCCCTATTGAGCATTACTGTGACAAAAGAAAAATGTAAAGGTAATTCATATGAGTGGGACGGCTGGAATTTGCTGAGGGAAAAGGATAACCCCGAAAAAGCGGTAGACGACTTTGAGAAAAGGGCAGGAGATATTTTGTACTTAGGGGAGGCATACCCCAATCTGTGGCTTAATCTTGGTCCTGGAGTGTTGGCGGCTTATATCACCGGCTTTCTGAAATTTACGGGTGATACCGCATGGTTTGAGCATCCCATGGAATGGGACGACATAGAAAAGCTGCTTGACTGTCTAAATGAGGATAATGAATGGTGGCTTTATACCAAAAGGCTTGCACATTTAGTAGGGGAGAGAAGTCTGGGCAAGTTTATGCCGGGGATGACCGATATAGGGGGAGTGGCAGATGTTTTGGCTTCTTTAAGGGGAACCGAAAACCTATTGATGGACCTCATAGAAAGCCCGGAGCTAGTTTTGAATGCTATGGATAAAATTTTGGAGCTATGGCATCGCGTATACGATGAACTCGATGGCATACTGTCTAAATATATGGAAGGGACTTCTGCTTGGATGGGGTTGTGGTGCTCCGGGAGATGGTACCCAATACAATGCGATTTTTCAGCAATGGTATCTCCCAAAATGTTTGAACGGTTTGTGGCCCCCTATTTGAAGGAACAGGCTTGTCGGCTTGACCATACTATATACCATTTGGATGGGCCGGGAGAGATTCCCCATGTTGATATGCTGTTGGACATAGAAGAGATAGACGGTATACAATGGGTTCCCGGTGCTGGCAACCCGGATGTGATTTCCGAGATATGGCTTAAATTGTATGAGAAGATACAAAAGAAAGGGAAATTGTTGGTTTTAAATTGTGACTCAATTACTCTTGATAAGCTACAATGGCTTTTTGAAAGGATTTCACCTGAAGGCGTTTATGTATCAGGAAGTTGTGACAGTGAAGATGA